>NZ_JBFSUL010000014.1:0-98101 GCF_041467395.1 Vibrio sp. 10N.247.310.98
AACGATTGTTCTGGTTAAACTCTAGGAACGTGGCCAATATCAGTTGACCACTACATGATGATTTATCATTACACCAGAGATCGATGTACCAATTACTATTAAGCCTACAAGAGTTGCTAGATAAAGTTATTGGGGTTAAATAATCTATTGTTCTCTTCATTTAGAATGTAAGCAAATTGATTACTATTTCAATAGCAGAAGTTATCCGAAACTTTAAGTGCTCTGAGGTTCGTAACAAGGTTTTGTCCAAAAATGAGTTGAACGAAGCCGCTCTGCGACTGTAACCCGACTATCAGCTAACCCTGTTAAAAGTCCGTCAATTTTAGCAAACCTTCATAATCACTGGCTCGAATCACTGAGTTGATTTTTCATATACGCCAGAAACGAAAAATGTCGCATCCATGCGACATTTCTCTTTTGGCGGCCAAACCAGTTTTGCTATATCCATTCTAGATTTCAATCCATTAGGAGATTATTCAGAATGTAATTATAAGACGCTGTTAATGTTGATTAGTTCCCTTTATGCGGCATTTTTTTTCGATTTATCTTCTAAGTCGAATCACGCAGCGATTAATTTCTTGGTGTAGTTGTTTTTCGGCGCATTGAAAATCTCTTCTGCAGACCCTTCTTCCATTACTTCGCCCTTCTGCATCACCAGTACGCGATCCGACAGTGCTTTCACTACCGAGAGATCGTGGCTGATGAACAGGAAGCCGATATTGTGCTTGGCTTGAATGTCTTTCAGCAGGTCAATCACGGTCAGTTGTACTGAGCGATCGAGTGCTGAAGTCGGTTCATCCAGCAAAATGAAAGAGGGCTCTAGAATCAGTGCGCGAGCAATCGCGATACGTTGTCTTTGCCCGCCAGAGAACTCATGTGGATAACGGTTTATTGAATTCGGCTCTAAGCGAACTTCAATCAATGCTTTGCGCGCTCTTTCTAAACGTTCTTGCTTGGATAGATGAGGTTGATGCACCGTTAAGCCTTCGGTGATGATTTCCCCAACTGTCATGCGTGGTGATAAAGAACCATAAGGATCTTGGAACACCATTTGGACATCTTTCTTGAGCTTTTGACGCTCTTTATCATTTAATAAGCTAACGTCTTGGCCTTTGTAAACAATACGTCCGGTACTCGGCAGCAAGCCGATTAATGCACGTCCAAGGGTTGATTTACCTGAACCAGATTCACCAACAATGCCTAGCGTTTCGCCTTGCTTAAGATTCAACGAAATGCCTTTTACGGCTTCGAAGTACTGGCTTTTACTCTTGATAAAGTGTGATTTCACCAAGAACTGAACTCGGATGTCGTCAGCACACAATAGTTCTGGGGCTGTCGCCTCAACAGGAACCTTAGCGCCTTTCGGAATCGAGTTAATGAGCATTCTTGTGTAATCATGTTTAGGACTATCGAACAAAGATTGAGTCATCCCTTCTTCTACGAGCTCACCTTTACACATCACTAGCACGCGGTCTGCAAAGTGTTTCACCACACCTAAGTCATGGGTGATGAACAAAATTGCCATGCCCATTTTGTTTTGGATTTCTTTGATAAGAGAAAGCACTTCCGCTTGTACGGTCACATCCAATGCGGTGGTGGGTTCGTCGGCAATCAAAATATCGGGCTCGTTGATCAAAGCCATCGCAATCATGATGCGCTGCAACTGACCGCCTGAAAACTCATGCGGATACTTGTTGTAAGCTTGTTCTGGCATTGGTAAATGCACAAGATTGAAGAGCTCTAGCACACGCTGTTTTGCTTTTGATTTCGATACATTGCGGTGACACATAATGGCTTCTTCCACTTGTGTGCCCACGCGAAGGTATGGGTTGAGAGAGGTCATCGGTTCCTGAAAGATCATGCCGATTCTATCGCCACGAATCGACTGCATTTCTCGTTCAGTCTTGCCAAGTATTGATTGCCCCTCAAATTCTATTTCAGATTGAGCATCAATGATGGCGTTATCAGGGAGCAAACGCATGAGTGCGTTAGAAGAGACTGATTTACCTGAACCTGATTCACCAACAATGGCCAAGGTTTCGCTGGATTTAAGGGTAAAGTTAACCTTTTTTACCGCATCAATGATTCCATCATTGGTTGTGAAGCTAACGGAGAGGTTATTGACTTTAAGAATGGCCCGGTCCGACATGATATATCCTTATCAATTTAAGACATTAGGTGAAGATTTCACTTCTGACGTGGTTTTAAGTTGCCCAAAATGGTGATGAGCACGTTGAATTTGTTCTAGTTCGAGCATCCAATACGAACTGCGCTGAGCGCTGCAAAAAGCGATCAGGTGATTGAGCAAACCTTCGCTCTGCTTTTCCAATAATCCAAAGGTACGTTGAATCAGCTCAGTGTTCTCCAGAGAGATAAATTGCATCAGAGCGTAAGATTGATTCAAGGTATCGAAGGCTTGTTGGTGCTGACCTAATCGGTTGAGTATCTCTGATTGAGCGACGCTCGCGTCTCTTAACCCGGCAAGCAAGCAGGCAAATTGGCAAGGCTTGATATCGCTTTGGTATGCTGCATCTTGGATGTGGTGAGGAAGTGAGGTTAGAACATCACCATATAGGCGCTGTGCTTCAGGCCAGTGACCTTGTTCCATTAACTGTTCAGCTTTTAGGTAGTGCATCCAGCATCGTTCAATTTCCATATCCACATCCTCAATTTATAATATCCGTAAATGTTAATGATATTTGTTATCAATTGCAAATTAAAATCATTCACATGTTAAGTTGGTGAATTAAATGACGAGCTATTCCTAAAAATGGCTTAAATTGTGTGTTATTTGTTCAGTTGAACAGCTGTGTAGCGTAAGTCACTAAATTTGTAGGAAATTACATCTACACTGATTTTATCTACACCCAAGTAATGAAGGACTAAGGAGGCGGCGATGGCGATGCAAAGACTCAATACAGAACAGCTGTATCAGGTAGCGGATTTAGACAAGCTACCATGTAAGTCGACCAAAGAACTGGCTCCAATTGACGAAATCGTCGGGCAGGAACGGGCACAAAAAGCCGTTGAGTTCGCGATGTCAATCAAGGAAAAGGGTTACAACATTTATGCGATAGGGCGAAATGGTCTGGGTAAACGCACCATGATCTTGCGCTATCTGAACCGTCACCCTCAAGAAGTGCAGGAGCTTTTTGATTGGTGTTATATCGCGAACTTTGAAGATATTCGTACACCTAAGGTACTGAAATTGCCGCGTGGCGTTGGCAGCAGCTTAAAGCAAGATATTGAAAAATTGATGCGTAAACTGCTGAAAGGTATGCCTCTAGCGTTTGATAACGAGATGTACTTTAGCCGTGCTGACAGGCTTAAAAACCAATTAGCAGCTAAGCAACAAGCCGCGTTAGAAAGCATTAGCCAAGAAGCGAAAGACAAGGGCATTAACCTGACGATCACCACTCAGGGTGATTACCAGTTTGTGGCAATGAATGGCGATGATCTTCATACCGAAGAGAGCTTTGATCTGCTTTCGCCGGAAGAGCAAGATCAATTCGATAAAACCATTGATGGATTGGAAGTCGGCCTACGAACCATCTCTCGTGAACTGACGGAACTTGAAGAGACGTACACTGAGAAAATTCAAAAGCTGAATGATGATACGGCGCGAGATGTGATCACGCACTTCATCAAGCAATTGAAGAAGGATTACAGCCAATATCCAGACATCAAAAAGTACCTAACGGCACTGCGTAAAGACATTGTCGACAACGCTGACATCTTCTTAGAAGAGAGCACGGAGCAAGCAGAAGTTGCAACGGCCTCTTTGGATAAGAAAATGCCGCGTCGCTACAAGGTTAATGTGATTGTGAGCCAAAAGGAGGAGACTCTGCCGATCGTGGTGGAAGAGAATCCAAATTATCACTCTCTGTTTGGCTATGTAGAAACGGCGACGTTCAAGGGTACTGTCTTTACTGACTTCTCATTGATTCGCGCAGGTAGCTTACACAGAGCCAACGGTGGCGTATTACTGATGGATGCGGTGAAGGTACTTGAGCAGCCGTACGTTTGGGAAGGCTTGAAACGAGCACTGCGTTCACGTCAATTGAGCTTCACTTCATTAGAAAAAGAGGTGACCTTAACGGGGGCGGTATCGCTTGATCCAGAACCGATTCCATTGGATGTTAAGATCATCCTGTTTGGCGATTACCGAACTTACCAATTGCTGCAACACTACGATGCAGAGTTTGGTGAACTGTTCCGTGTAACGGCCGATTTTGAAGATGAGATGAAGCGTACTCCCGATTCTGAAATGCATTACGCGCGCTTTATTTCGAGCATCGTGCACGACAACAACATGCTGCATTGTGACCGTAAAGCGATCGCTCGCATCATTGAGCACAGCTCTCGTCAGGCGGGTGACCAAGGTAAATTGTCTCTGCACTCTGCTCACATTGCTAATCTGCTTCGTGAATCAAACTACGTGGCGAGAGGCTCAAAATCGAACCTGATTCGTGCAACGCACGTTGACCAAGCGTTATCTAACCAACAGATGCGTGTCGGACGACTGCAAGACAGCGTGATGGAAACCTTCACTAACGGCACAACGCTAATCCATGTTGATGGTCAAGCGGTTGGGCAAGTGAATGCGCTGTCTGTACTCAGCACGACGGATCATATGTTTGGTGCGCCGAACCGAATCACGGCAACCACCGCTTACGGTGATGGTGAAGTGATTGATATTGAAAGAAACGTAGACCTAGGTGGCAGCATTCACTCAAAAGGCGTGATGATCTTGTCGGCTTACCTTTCTTCCGTATTTGGCAAGACAGCCAAAGTCCCGCTCACCACTAACATCACCTTCGAACAATCGTATGGTGGCGTCGATGGTGACAGTGCGAGTATGGCTGAGTTCTGTGCGGTGGTGTCAGCGTTTTCTAAGCAGCCAAACCGTCAAGACATCGCGATTACAGGCTCGATGAACCAGTTTGGTGAGTCTCAGCCTATTGGTGGTGTGAACGAGAAAATTGAAGGTTTCTTTGATGTGTGTGAAATCAAAGGGCGTTCAAACGAACAAGGGGTGATCATCCCGCGTTCAAATGTTCACAACCTGATGCTGCGTAGCGATATCGTGAAAGCGGTTGAAAAGGGCGAGTTTAATATCTGGGCGATTGACCATGTAACAGAGGCGATTGAGCTGTTCACAGGCAAAGCCGCTGGTGAAGCAAGTGATGAGGGTAGCTATCCAATTGATACTATCTTTGGTATCGCCCAAGCTAAACTGAACGCACTGCGCAAATAGTTTGAATATCTAGATAGCTAAACAAATAAACAAACAGCCAAAACGCAAAAGCCATCGATTCTAGAGTCGATGGCTTTTTTGTTGGTTGAGGTTTAGTTTGCCAGTGAACTAATTGTAGTTGGTCAGCTTGCTGTATTCGGTGAAAGTCGCGTGTTAAAAGGCGTTACCCATTTCGTAAGCAAAGCTTGGTGCCATCGAACTTCAGTTTTGCCAACAAGTGTTTGGCGTTAGCTCGGCCAATATCATCAAATTCGACACCGTATCGAGCGTAGTGTGTCGATTTCTGTAGATTGCAGACGATGCCTCGCAATGGCGGAATCAGTGGTCCGTTGTAGTTCTCAGGGGTTATCTCAATAGACACGCGATCGGCAATCTGAATCGCACGAGAGGTTGGTGAGGTAACGAAACGACAACCACTTTTCGATAAATCTCGTATCTCACAGTTTGCTCGCTGGTCGTTGAAGATGATTCTTGAAGCCAGATTCACTTCATAGCGTGTTTCTTTACGTAGCTGTGTCACTTGCATCGTGCTTGGTGTAGACAGCACTAGAATAGGGAAGGGTTCACCAATTTTATGGTGAATTTGGCTTCTAAAGTGGATAAGCGCGCCTTCACCTCGTAGAGAATACGCACGAGCGGTCATCCAAAAACCTTCTTGAAAGAAAAAGTTCAGATCTTCATTGGATACCTCGGGAACCTCAACCACAATACAGTTATCACTGTGCGTACCGATAAACTTGGTGGTGGCGAGAAACTTCGTGCCAACGGGAGTCGAGACATTTAATGTCAGCTCACTGCCGTGCTCAATCATGGCCAGTGCATCAGTGCTATTGATAGTGGAAACGGTGCGATTACGAGGGTCTTGAAGTGCCTGATTATGCTCCAAAGGCTTCTTCAGGGGTGCGTTCATTATATGTTCTCCATGCGCCAACATGCGTCTGTTAGTTATACTGGTAACTTGCTAACAAGGGGTTATTACGTGCTAGATTTAGTGGACGTACTCACATAGATTTATAGAGTGCCTTTTATCATTTCTGATTTTATATTAAGCCGATTGCACTGAATTATTTGCTGTGTTTGTAAGTACTTAGTTTTATTTATATGCACTTGCGCTAGTCTATTACAAGGAACTCATACTTCAAACTTTTATTGTTTGTCGTATCAATTATTTGCAGGAGTTGAGAATGCAGGCAGTAAAATGGGATCAAGAAGTGAACCAGATCACGGTAGAGTTAGAACCCAACCAGTTCGCGGTCGTTAAGTATCAAAAGGACGGAGATGTACTACATATCACGTCGACACGCATTCCTGATGAACTGCAAGGTAAGGGCTTTGGTAAGGTGATGATGGAGTCGGTATTACCTGAAATTGAACAGGCGGGCTTCAAAATTGTGCCGGTTTGTAGCTATGTGGTTCACTACATGAATAGGCAGCCACAGTGGTCACATCTTCTATCCGAAAAAGCATAGCAACGAGTTATATGTCTCAATCAATACCGTCAAACAATCTTGCTCAATCACAAGTGAGTACGAGTCCAAACCAACCTGAGCTTTATCAAAAAATTGCGACCTTACTGGGTTGCCATCAAGGGTTTGATATCCAAGTTATTCAACGCCTATGGGGCGGGTATGGCGAGCTAGTTCGCTTAGTCTTTGATAAAGATAATAGCGGCTCGATGAACAACGCCTCAGTAAACAGTGTGATCGTTAAGCATGTCGCACTGCCAGATAAAGCCGAACACCCCAAAGGCTGGAACACCAAATTATCTCATCAGCGAAAGGTGCACTCTTACCAAGTTGAGACGGCTTGGTATCAGTCGTTCACTCAGCAATGGGATGAGCGTTGCCCTGTGCCTGTTGGGCTGCAATGTGAACTAGAAGAGAATGAGTGGCTGATTGTGATGCAAGACTTAGCGGATATAGGTTTTCCGTTAACCTCTCATTTTGATGTTCTTGCTGCTTCTGACTATCAGGCACCTAGTTACACACGAGAAGAGCAAAAACAACGCGATGCTTGCCTTAAATGGCTCGCTAACTTTCACGCAAAGCATATCAATATCAATCAAGAGCAGTTGTCATCATTGTGGCAAGTCGGTACTTATTGGCATCTAGATACACGTCCTGATGAGCTCAATGCCTTGGCTGATTTACCATTGAAGAACCAAGCCAAGCACATCGACCGTTTACTAAAAGAATGTCCATATCAAACCTTAGTCCATGGCGATGCCAAGCTCGCCAATTTTTGTTTTGATTCTGAAAGCGAGCGCGCGGCTGCGGTCGATTTCCAATATGTGGGCCATGGTTGTGCGATGAAAGATGTCGCTTTGTTCATGAGTAGTGCGGTGAGGCCGCAAGACTGCGCTGAACTTGAGCCACAGGTACTGGATATTTACTTCCGACACTTGAAAGAGGCATTGGCGTACTATCAGCCACAGCTTTCGTTCTATGAAGTCGAATCCGCTTGGCGACCAATGTTCTATGTCGCATGGGCCGACTTCCAACGTTTCGTAAAAGGCTGGAGCCCAGAGCATTGGAAGATTAACCCGTATACTGAGCAGTTGACCTTACGAGTGCTTACTCAATTAGACGAACAGGAGTCCGTCAATGTTCGATAGAACTGCGAGCTGGAAAACGCCGCAAAACTTTTTATTACTGATTTCGATTGTTGTCCCTATCGCGTTTTCGAGCTGGATGGCACTGCTTAATAACTTCGTGATTGAAAAAGCGAACTTTGATGGTGCGGATATTGGTTTACTGCAAAGTGTTCGTGAAATACCTGGTTTCTTAGCGTTTACCGTAGTGTTTGTGCTGGCCTTCATACGTGAACAACGCTTTATGTTGATATCGCTAGCGATGCTCACTGTAGGCACCGCGATTACGGGTCTGTTCCCTTCACTCACTGGTCTGTTGCTGACTACGATTTTGATGTCGACGGGCTTCCACTATTTTGAAACGCTGAAGCAGTCTTTGTCACTACAATGGTTGAGTAAAGAAGAAGCACCAGAGATGTTAGGTAAGATGATCTCCGTTGGCGCGTTGGCATCTTTAATCACTTATGGCTCTATTTGGGTGATGTTAGAGCAACTCAAACTCGACTTTGCTTGGGTGTATGGCATCACTGGCGGAATTGGTTTTGTTTTAGTTTTGGTGATGACCTTTGGTTTCCCTGAATTTCAGACTAAGACCCAACAAAATAAGAAACTGGTATTGAGAAAGCGTTACTGGCTCTACTACGCGCTAACGTTTATGAGTGGTGCAAGAAGACAAATCTTCACCGTGTTTGCAGGCTTTCTGATGGTAGAGAAATTCGGTTACTCGGCAGCTGACATAACGCTATTGTTCTTAATCAACTACCTATTTAACTTCTTGTTCGCAAAACGTATTGGTCGATTTATTGGTGTGGTGGGTGAGCGTAAGGCGCTGATTTTCGAGTATGTCGGTTTGATTGGTGTATTTGTCGGTTATGGCTTAGTGCAAAACGCAGAGTGGGCGGCAGCACTTTACGTGGTCGATCATTTGTTCTTTGCATTGGCACTAGCGATCAAAACTTACTTTCAGAAAATTGCAGATCCGGCTGACATGGCATCAACCGCTGGTGTCTCTTTCACCATCAATCATATTGCAGCGGTCGTTATTCCAGTGGTGTTTGGTGTGATTTGGTTGTCTTCTCCTGCAACGGTTTTCTATATTGGTGCAGTGATGGCCGTGGTTTCTCTAGCGCTATCTTTAAACATTCCGAAGAAACCTGAAGAGGGCAACGAAGTGCGAATGTTTAGCTGGCGCTAATGTTGGTCTCGATATTATGAAATAAGCAAAAAGCTCCAATAGTGATATTGGAGCTTTTTGTTTATGTGGGATATGTATATCTAATCCGCAAAATAGGTTTCACGCGGATCAGTTTCTTACGGTTTTTAATTCGGTACGCAGCTTGAAAATTCCCTTTGGTGCCTTGGTGAGTAAAATGCCGCAAAGTAGGGGGATCATCATAAACAATGATTGTTCAGACAGAACTTCACCGTTGACGTAACAAGATATTAGCAGCGCTACTACCGGGAAAATCAAAAAGCAGATAGACGCTTGGAAAGGGGTCGAAACCTGCCCTAATTTGAAGTAAGCCACAATGCCGCCAACACTCGCGACAAAGCCTAGGTAAACCACGGCTGAGATTGAATCCTCAGTGAAGGATTCAACATTCACGTTTTCACCTACAGCTGAAACAGCGAATAAGAATAAAGCAGCAATCAGGCTCGGTACGGCGTTGTAGGTCAGTACTTCAATACCTTTGCAGTGCTTTTGAACCAGCACATACATAACTGCGTGAATCGCAACAGCAAGGCCTAAGCAAACCGTGCCAATTAGGTAGTCATCGCCACCCATCTGCATTTCGTTGCCAAGGATTAAACATAGGCTCACAACAGCAGCGATCAACCCGAATATCTGGTGCTTCGCTAGTCGTAGACCTAAGAATAAGCCAGACATCAACATCACAGCCACAGGCATGTTGGCGAAGATGATCGACGCTAAACCTGAAGAGATGTATTGCTCGCCATAGATCATCAACGTAAACGGAATCGCGAAATACATCAACGCAACAATAAGCAGCCATTGGCGCTTACCTTTAGGGAACAGCAGTGGTTGGTTGAAGACTTTCGCCAATACTGCAAGCAGAGGTGCTGCAAGTAAAAAGCGCAACGCAGTAGCAAAAATAGGTGGGATAGAATGCAATGCTACTTCCATAGCGAACCAAGTGGTTCCCCAAATTAAGCAAACAGAGACAAAAAGCAAAATAGTTAGCGACTTCGAATTCATGGTGACTACTCATTAATAATTATTTTAAATCATAGGCTTGTAGCGCCTTAATGACGTGGCACAGTATAGAAAGGTAGTCGGAGAAAAGTTTTGTCTTTTTATCTCTAATTTGAGTTTTTTGTGGAAATTAAATCTCTAGTATGATTATTTTATAGAAAATAAATTCGATTTAGATAGTTAAAGTAAAGTCATTGTTCTTTGTGAGGTTTAATTTAACTTAAGGAATGGTCAACTCAACGAGTATGGCTGTTGGGTTATTGCTGTTAGCGTAGCAACAAAAAACGCGCCCTCAATGAGGCGCGTTTTTGAACAATACGTTTAAGAGGCTGCGTCTACTGCGTAACAGGCTTGACTTGTTTGGATTGTCTTACCGCAAGGATAAGTTGTGGTAGCAGTGACATCACTATCATGCCGGTCATTAGTGAGTATTGTACTGCAGTGAATGATTCACCCATCAACACCATACCGGTCACGATGCCAGCTACTGGGTTTGCGATGCCACCGAAGGTGAAATCAACCACCGACATACGCTGTAGCAACCACACATACATGCCGTAACCCAGCGCTGTGTTTAGCCCAATAACCCATACGAGTCCCATAGCATTACGAGTATCGAAATGAGTGACAGCGTTAATATAAGGCTGCGGATCGATGAATGCATGAACGCCAGACGCGACAGACAAAATCGTACCGCCCAGAATCAGTTGCCATGTTAATACCTTCCACCAGTGCATGCGGTTACCCAGTGACTTGGTAATGCTGCTGCCGATGACAATACACATTATTGCGGCAAACATTGCGCCTAAACCGATTGGGTTCAGAGCAATTTGGCTTGGGTTAAACAGTATCCACGCTAAGGTGATCAAGCCAATACCCGAAAGGGCTTGAATCAGATGCGGGCGCTGTTTTTTCACTACCCAGTGGAAGATCATCGCGAACACCGGCACGGAGATCATGCCCACGCCAGAGATTGCCGAAGGCAGCGTTAGCGCCATCACGAAGATCAAGCCAAAGAAGGTCGCGATATTGATAAGGCCCAGTGTGAAAATGATTTGCCACTCGCCTTTTTTAGGCAGTGTTGGTTTTACTGCTAGCAATAACAAACCAGCAGGTAACGCACGCAAAGCACCCAATAATAATGGTGGCCACTCCTGTAGCGTAAATTGCGTCACTGCATAGGTTGTTCCCCAAAAGAACGCGGGGATCATTGCTAATAATATGTTCATTTAAAATATCTTTACGTTAAGATAACTATTGTGTGAACTGTATACTGAGAACTAGTGGTTGTAAAGTATCTTTATGTTAAACTAGTTTGAAGTAATCAGACTAACAACGGAGCGAGATTGCAAATGGATGCTATCGACCGCGTAGTAGAGCAATGGGCAAAGGAAAAGCCCGAACTAGATACTGAGCCTATGGCAATGATGGGTCGGATTATGCGTATTGCCAAGTATATGGAGACGCAAGTTGCCGAGCTTCATAAAAAATACGACATGAAGCTGGGTGAGTTTGATGTGCTGGCGACGTTGCGACGTTCTGGGAAGCCTTACCGACTGACGCCATCTGAACTGATTGGATCCATGATGCTGACATCTGGCGCGATGACCAATCGCCTTGATAAGCTAGAAGCCAAAGGGCTGATCAGTCGTGAACACAGCAAAGAAGACAGACGCAGCGTGAGTGTCCAGTTAACTAAAGATGGTCTTATTCTGATTGACCAAATGATGACTGAACATGTCGAAATGCAGAAAAAACTGGTTAAATCATTGTCTGCGAGTCAGAAGAAGAACACCAACCAACTTCTGAAAACATGGTTGAGCGCGTACGAGTAGTTTTTCTGATCTTCCTTTAGATTCAATAAAAAACCGAAGCCTAATCGCTTCGGTTTTTTTGTTCCTGTCTAAGAATTTCAAGTACAGAGAGTTAGCGAGTTAAGCTTGCAGCATCTCATCACTGAACAGTTCTGCGCAGCCAATACCATTAATGGCGCAGCTTTCATCAATGTCTGAAATGTCACCGCTCACGCCGATAGCACCCAATACCGTTTTATCCTTGTCTCGAATCAGTAGCCCCCCAGGAACTGGCACCATGTTTCCGTGCGCGAGCACGTTTACGGCGGAGATAAATGCTGGTCGGTTGTCAGCATCTTGGGCGAGTTTTCTAGAGGAACAACCCAGTGCGAGTGCCCCCCACGCTTTAGCGATCGCGATGTCTGGTCGCATCATGCTAGAGCCGTCTTGACGTTGCAGAGAAATCAGCTTGCCACCGCTGTCTAAGACGGCGACCGTCAAAGGTTCTGTGTGGATCTTGTTTCCTGCTTTTAAGGTGCCATCAATGATGGTTAACGCTTGTTGTAGAGTCAAACTTCCCATGTTATCTCCTAGTTTTTCAAGGGGCCGTGTACCAAGCTAAGTCAGCCAATCATTACGCTTGTTGTGAATATCATCGACTGATTCAGCTCGGTACAAGAGTCCTAACTGGACTCTTGTAATAGCCCATAGCTGGGTAAAGTTAGGAAGGCAGCGAACTCTTTGGCTGTAGAAAGTTGATAGAAAAGATCAGCTGTCTCTTCAAATCGACCTGCTGTATAGCGCGAGTCTCCGACTTCATGTTTTATCGTGTCTAGCTCTTGGTAAAGCCAAGAGTGGAATAGTGATTTGGTAAAGGTTTGGCCATCATCGAGTGTTACCCCGTGGTGGATCCACTGCCAGATATTGGCTCTTGAGATCTCAGCAGTCGCGGCATCTTCCATGAGGCCGTAGATAGGCACACAGCCGTAGCCTTGAATCCAAGCTTCGATGTAATACAGCGCGATGCGTATATTCTTACGTACTCCTACTTCGTCGCGACTGCCCTCACAAGGCTTTAGCAACGAGTCTGCATTGATCACATGCTCTGGGCTTTGAAAATCCATTTGGTTTACTTTGCCATCTAAGTGCTTATCAAAGATCGACATTGCCAAATCAACCAGTGCAGGGTGCGCGACCCATGTGCCGTCGTGTCCGTTCTGAGATTCTCTTTGCTTATCTTCGATAACCTTGGCGGTTACACGCGCCATTTCTTGCGGATCTTTCGCTGGAATAAAGGCCGACATACCACCCATCGCCAGTGCGCCGCGAGCATGACAAGTACGCACCAACAGTTGGCTATAGGCATTTAGAAACTCTTGATCCATGCCGATCCCGTGGCGGTCAGGCAGGATGCGGTCTTTATGGTTTTTCAGCGTTTTGATGTAGCTGAAGATGTAATCCCAACGGCCACAGTTCATTGCCACGATATGATCACGCATTGCGTACAAGATCTCTTCCATTTGGAATACGGCTGGAAGCGTCTCAAGCAAAACCGTCGCACGAATGGTGCCTTTGGGTACGTGGAAATAGTTTTCGGTGAAGCTGAAAATATCGTCCCACCACTGTGCTTCTTCCATGCTCTCAAGCTTGGGAATGTAGTAGTAAACCCCTAAACCTTGTTGTGCTCGTGATTGATAGTTATGGAAAAAGTACAAGGCGAAGTCCATCAAGCAACCGCCGATAGGCTGATTGTTGAATTGGATGGATTGCTCAGGAAGATGGATCCCTCGTGGGCGTGCGATCAGCAGTGCAGGATCGTCGTTTAATTGGTAACGCTTCTGCTTCTTCTCATCGAAGTAGCTAATGGTGCCAAGGTTGGCGTCTCTTAGGTTGATTTGCCCTTCGACCATATTGGCCCAAGTCGGGGAAGACGCATCTTCAAAACAACACATGAAGACTTTCGCGCCTGAGTTTAGCGCGTTGATCACCATTTTTCTTTCGATAGGGCCGGTGATCTCTACGCGGCGATCCAGTAGCTCTGGTGGCGGTGTTGCTACCTTCCACTCTTTATTCTGACGAATGGAGATGGTGTCCTTTCTGAAATTGGGTAACTCGCCGTTGTCATATTGAGCTTGTTTTATGTCGCGGTCATTTAGCAGGGTATGACGGCGATCTCCAAACTTATTAACAAGGGCTTCTAAGAACTTTAATGCATCTTTAGACAAGATCTCTTTGTACTCGGAGTTGTCCATCTTCCCAAGTACCTGCATACACAGCACATCTTTTCTCTCTTTCACGTCATTCATCATTGCTTGTCTCCTTTACACAATATGATGTCATTTTGTATACAAAATTCTCTTTTTAAGGATATTTATATGGTAGAAATTGTAAACAAGCAAACGTTATTTAACATTTATTTATCATTTGATCTTTTTGTAATTTATTTTCACGTAAAGATATTTTATGTAAAGCAATGAATTGTAAGCTTTTCAGGGTAAGTGCGTACTTAATGTGATGGGTTGATGTAACAAGATTGTTTCATTCTGGGGTTGATAAATAGCGAGGATGGCTCATAGTATACAAAAGTTATGTTAATTGTATACAATCTGAACTGGAGGTTCGAATGGCAATTATGAAAGCGATTGAAGCAGCGGTAGAAGTGCTTAAACGTGAAGGTGTAGACATCGTATTTGGTGTTCCCGGCGCAGCAATAAACCCTATGTATGCGGCTATGAAAAAACTCGGAGGAATCGACCACGTCTTAGCTCGCCACGTAGAGGGTGCATCGCATATGGCTGAAGGGTACACACGTACCAATCAAGACAATATCGGTGTGTGTATTGGTACTTCTGGCCCTGCGGGAACGGACATGATCACGGGGCTTTATTCGGCGTCTGCAGATTCGATTCCAATTCTATGTATCACAGGCCAAGCCCCACGAGCTCGTCTTCACAAAGAAGATTTCCAAGCGGTCGACATTGAATCTATCGCTAAGCCTGTGACTAAGTGGGCAACCACGGTACTGGAACCTGCTCAAGTGCCACGTGCATTTCAAAAAGCCTTTCATTTAATGCGTTCGGGTCGCCCGGGTCCAATCCTGATTGATCTACCGATTGATGTTCAGCTAGCTGAGATTGAATTTGATATCGATACCTATGAACCGCTAGAACCTTATAAGCCACAAGCGACACGCGCGCAGGTTGAGAAAGCATTAACCATGATGTCTCAATCGGAAAAACCGCTGATTGTATCCGGTGGTGGTGTTATTAACGCTGGCGCATCTGAATTGTTGCAACAGTTTGCCGAGATCACTGGTGTTCCTGTGATTCCAACCTTAATGGGCTGGGGCTCTATTCCAGATGATCATGAGTTAATGGCGGGCATGGTAGGGCTACAAATTTCTCACCGTTACGGTAACGAAACCATGCTCAACTCTGATTTTGTGTTTGGTGTGGGTAACCGCTGGGCTAACCGTCATACCGGTTCTGTGGATGTTTACACTGAAGGCCGCAAATTCGTACATGTGGACATTGAACCGACTCAAATCGGCCGCGTGTTCTGCCCAGATTTAGGCATTGTCTCTGATGCGAAAGCAGCACTAGAGCTAATGGTCGAAGTGGCGCAAGAGTGGCGTGATGCAGGCAAGCTGCCGAACCGAAACGCTTGGGCAAGTGAGTGTCAGGAACGCAAATCGACCATGCTGCGTAAAACCAATTTCGATGAAGCGCCGATGAAACCGATGCGCGTTTATGAAGAGATGAACAAGGCATTTGGTCGTGACACTTGTTATGTGAGCACCATTGGTTTGTCGCAAATCGCCGCCGCTCAGTTCCTGCATGTTTATAAGCCTCGTAACTGGATCAACTGTGGTCAGGCTGGCCCGCTAGGTTGGACAACACCCGCCGCATTGGGCGTACGAGCGGCCGATCCAAATCGCGATATTGTCGCTATCTCTGGTGATTACGATTTCCAATTCATGATTGAAGAACTGGCAGTAGGCGCGCAGTTCAACTTGCCATACATTCATGTGTTGGTGAACAACTCATACTTAGGTTTGATTCGCCAAGCGCAGCGCCAATTTGATATCGATTATTGTGTACAACTGGCGTTTGATAACCAGAACGCGCCAGAGCTTGAAGGCTACGGTGTTGACCATGTTGCCGTTGTTGAAGGCCTAGGCTGTAAGGCGATTCGAGTTCGTGAACCAGAGCAAATTGCCGCTGCGTTTGAGCAAGCAAAAGAGCTGATGAACAAGCATAAAGTACCGGTTGTTGTTGAGCTGGTTCTTGAGCGAGTAACCAACATTGCGATGGGCGTTGAGATCAATGCCATCAACGAGTTTGAGCCACTTGCCGAAAGTCGCGGCGATGCCCCAACGGCGCTAGCGTACAAGTAATCATTAAGTCATGTGTATCCGTAGAGCACAGGTTTAGCTCTACGGAAAAGCCTCCAATAGAGCGAGGCTCCACTACAAATAACCAGATTTTCAAAAATAAAGAATAAGGACAGAGTCATGGCAAAATTTGCAGCAAACTTGTCAATGTTATTCACGGAAGTTGATTTTATGGATCGCTTTGAAGCTGCCGCAGAAGCGGGCTTTCAAGGTGTGGAATACCTTTTCCCTTACGCCTTTGATGCTAAGGAAATCAAAGCAAAGCTCGACGCTAATAACCTAGAGCAAGTGCTATTTAACTTGCCTGCGGGTGATTGGGATTCTGGCGATCGTGGTATCGCGGTAGACCCAGCGCGAGTTGAAGAGTTTCAAGCGGGTGTACCTAAAGCCATCGCTTACGCAAAAGCGCTCGGTTGTACCCAAGTGAATTGCTTGGCTGGGATTGTTCCGCAAGGTGTGACCCAACAAGACGCGCAATCGGCGTTTGTGATTAACCTGCATTACGCGGCGAACGCACTCGCAGCAGAAGGCATCAGCTTAGTGATAGAAGCAATCAATACTCGCGATATTCCGGGCTTCTTCTTGAACACGACTGAGCAAGCCAAAGCGATCCTCAAAGAGGTAGGGAGCGATAACCTTTCTATCCAATACGATATTTATCACATGCAAATTATGGAAGGCGATCTTACGCCGACCATGCAGCAAAACATTGGCCAAATCGCACACGTTCAACTGGCTGACAACCCAGGTCGACACGAACCGGGGACCGGAGAAATCAATTACCCATTCGTGCTCAATTATCTTGATGAGCTTGGTTATCAAGGCTGGGTTGGCTGCGAATACAAGCCGAAAACAACAACGACAGAAGGCCTTGGTTGGCTACACCAGTACCGTTAATTGCGTCTGGTAACCCTCAAACGTTAAGGAGAACAACATGTCTAAAATTGCATTTATCGGAACTGGCATCATGGGGAAACCTATGGCGAGTAACCTTCAAAAAGCAGGTCACGATTTGATTCTGTCGGATCACTTTAATGCAGCACCTGCCGATCTTGTGGCAGCAGGAGCAACGGTTTGCCATTCACCCGCAGAAGCGGCAGAGGCGGCGGATGTCATTATCTTAATGGTGCCGAATACACCACAAGTTGAAGATGTCCTGTTTGGTGACAACGGCGTCGAGCAAGGCCTCACAGCAGGTGGCGCAACGGGTAAGCTAGTTATCGATATGAGTTCAATCTCGCCAATCGCGACCAAAGCCATTGCCGCTCGGATCAACGAAGGCGGTGCTTCATACCTTGATGCTCCGGTATCAGGTGGCGAAGTAGGCGCTATCAATGCAGCGCTGACTATCATGGTGGGCGGTGAGCAAGACGCCTTTGATAAAGCCCGTCCGCTATTTGAAATCATGGGTAAGAACATCACGCTGGTGGGTGATAACGGTGCAGGTCAAACGTGTAAAGTGGCTAACCAGATCATCGTTGCTCTGAATATCGAAGCCGTGTCTGAAGCGTTAGTTTTTGCTTCGAAAGCCGGTGCCGATCCAGCACGCGTACGTCAGGCTCTATTGGGTGGCTTTGCTAACTCTAAGATATTGGAAGTACACGGCGAGCGCATGGTTGAAGGCACCTTTGACCCTGGCTTTAGAATCTCACTTCACCAGAAAGATCTGAACTTAGCGCTAACGGGCGCACAAGAATTAGGTGTTGCACTACCGAATACGGCGAATGCTCAGGAGTTGTTTGGCGAGTGTGCCGAAATGGGCGGTGAAGGTTGGGACCACTCTGCGCTTATCCAAGCGATTGAGAAACGCTCTGACCACTCGATTCGCTAATTAATTAAGGCTGCTATCGATTCGTAGCCCAACAGTTTGTTTATAAATCGCGTAGTTTCGTCTCCTTTTATACGCGTTCCTGATACGAGGCAGAGGTTGAAGTTGTTCCTTTCCAACTTGATCTTAGCAGGCACCCTTTGGCCTTGTATCGGGGTTCTTTTTTTCTCCGTCAACTAAGGAGTGGCTGATGGACATTGATGCTAAGCAGTTTCTACAAACCCTTTTCTCAAGTGCTGTTAATCAGGCGCTACCTAAAAATCACATCGAACCTTTTCTTCCTCAAGACATTTTTTATCGCTCTGCTAATCAAGCCGGGCGTACTGTGGTGATAGGAGCAGGAAAAGCAGCCGCGTCGATGGCCGCAGAGCTTGAAGCGGTTTGGCAGGCAAAGAAACAGCAAGATCTCGCACTGCGTGATCTTGAAGGCTTAGTGGTGACTCGTTATGAGCACACCGCACCTTGCGAACACATTGAGGTGATTGAAGCGGCGCATCCAGTACCAGATGCGATGGGCTTAGAGGTAAGCCAACGTATGCTGCAATTGGTGAGTGGTTTGAGTGCTGACGACACGGTTATTTGCCTACTGTCAGGCGGTGGCTCTGCTTTGCTAAGTTTGCCCGGTGGTGACATCAGCCTAGCAGAGAAGCAACAAATCAATAAGGCGTTGCTTAAATCAGGCGCTGCCATTGATGAGATGAACTGTGTTCGCAAGCATTTATCTTCGATTAAAGGTGGGCGACTAGCAAAGGCTGCTTACCCAGCAAGAGTCGTATCTTTGGCGATTTCAGATGTGCCGGGCGATGACATTAGTGTGATTGCCTCTGGCCCAACCGTACCCGACACCACCACGCGTTTTGATGCGATGGCAATTTTAGAGCGTTACCAAATAGAAACACCACGCACGGCATTTGAATGGTTAAATAATCCAGAGTCAGAAACCGTAAAGCCAGATGACGTATGTTGGAAAAATGCAGAGCACCATATTATCGCGACCCCGATGTCGGCATTGGAATCCGCTGCAGCAGAAGCTGAAGGCTTAGGCATTCCGGCTTATGTGTTGAGTGATTGCATAGAGGGAGAAGCGCGAGATGTTGCGAAGGTGCACGCTGCGTTGGCTAAGCAAGTGGCCAATCACAAGCACCCATTTGAGGCGCCTTGCGTGATACTTTCCGGTGGCGAAACCACAGTAACCGTTAAAGGCAATGGTCGCGGTGGGCGTAACTGTGAGTTCTTGTTGAGCCTATATAACGAGCTTAAAGGCCAAGACAACATATTTGCATTGGCTGCTGATACCGACGGGATTGATGGCGTGGAAGACAATGCGGGCGCATGGATCACGCCTCAAACATGGCAACAAGGTTCGAGCCTGTCGCTTAAAGCGCAAGACTACCTCGATGCCAACAACAGCTACGATTTCTTCAAGCAAGTCGATGTGCTTCTTACCACGGGGCCGACGCTGACAAATGTGAATGACTTCCGCGCAATATTGATTCTTTAACTTGAACAGTTCAAAAACACGGTATGGAATGGTCGCTTCTTAACAAATAGAGCGGCCATTTTATTGTTATCAATGCGGTGACCTTGAGTTCTGAGATTATCTTCTGGACTAATGAAGCACGTTGATTACTATGATTTTAGTAACGAGCTGTAAAGGATGCAATATGTCTAGGATCAGACAAAAGAATCAAGATTTAATCATCGAAGTCGCGTGTGAACAATTCGCCACTCATGGTTATGCTGCAACAAAAATGGCCGATATCGCGAAAGCGGCCGACATTCCCAAGCCTAACGTATTCTATTATTTCAGCTCAAAAGATAAGCTCTACAACGCTGTGCTTGAAACCGTCACTCAGCCTTTACTAGAAGCGTCTCGTCCGATTGAAGAGCTCAGCGATCCTGTTGAAGCCTTGTCTCAATATATTCAAACCAAGCTGATCATTTCTCGCGATCATCCACATGCCTCTAAGGTATTTGCCAATGAAGTGATGTCTGGCGCTAAAGTATTGCCGAAAGAGATTGGTGACGAGCTGTATAAGCAATCCCAGATGATTCTTGATAAGTTCTCGACATGGTCGGCGCAGGGCCTAATGGACGATGTTCCCGCTCATCACCTGATGTTTACCATCTGGGCGGCAACTCAAACCTACGCCGATTTTGGCTGGCAGATTTGCAGCGTGATGCAGAAGGACCAACTCGATGATAAAGACTATGCCGATGCCGCTGAGTTCATCACTCAGCTAGTGATTAAAGGCTGTGGTGTGAAAGGGAGCACTTGAAAGCTGGAGAGTCTTGCTGAGAGTTGCTTTAAGCTTGCTCTTCAGGAAATTGAAATGCCTTATCGTAGAATAAGGCATTTTTTACGCTTGTATTTTAGCTGTATGAGGCTTAGCCAACTAACAAGAAGAAGAGAGCTGTTGCGACAATACCTATCAATGCGTAGGGGAATTGAGTGGTTGCGTGTTGCATTGAGGTACACCCGGAACCTTGAGCTGACAATACCGTTGAGTCACTAAAGAAACATGAGTGACTGCCCGCTGCTGATGCCGAAAGCAGAGCCGCAATAGTTAAATGTAGAGGTACGCCAAGTTGTTCGCCTAGAGGCAATACGATTGGCATAGCAACTGCAAAAGTTCCCCAAGAAGATGCGGTAGCAAACACCAATGCACCGGTGATCATAAAGATAATTGCTGGGAAGTAAGACGCCGATAGATAAGGGCTTACTGTCTCGATGACATATTGTGTCACTCCTAGAGAATCATTCACAGACTTCAGCATGAATCCACCAATCACCGTTGCCAATGGCAGCAGCATAACTTTGATTCCGTCGTAGACAGCTTCAAACATATCATTCATTGAGATTAGACGTTGAACACCATAGAAGCAGATAGTAAAGATAATTGCGACAAATACGCCTGCTAATAGATCAATACCGAAGTACCAGCTTGCACCAACTAACACCACCATAGGCAATAGGAAGTTGATTAATCCCATCGTTGGGTTGGTGTGCGCTGTAATATCTGCGCCAAAGTCGATGTCTGTTGCACCGTCAGGACGTACTTGACCTTTCTTCGCTCGTTCCTCAGCCTGCTTCATTGCGCCTAAATCCGGCATCTTTTCTAACGCAACGAGAAGGACGATTATCAGCGTAACCCAGCCATAAGCCATGTATGGAATCGCTTCAATATATGCTTTGATACCCTCACCAGCTTCAGCCACTCCATTCGCTTCAAGCAGTGAGCTAAAGAAAATAGCCCATGTTGATATTGGCACCAGAATACAAATCGGCGCAGCGGTGGAATCGACTAGATAAGATAGTTTTTCACGGGAGATGTTGTATCCGTCAGTAATCTTCTTCATCGATGATGAGATAGCGATCGCGTTCAGATAGTCATCAATAAAGATCATGATGCCGAGGAAAAAGGTCATCAGCATAGATTGTTTACGGCTCTTAACCTTTGTGACCAACATATCTGAAAAGCTTAAAATACTGCCGCCTTTTTCGAGAATTGCGATTAATCCCCCCATCAGTCCGCAAACTAGAACGATCCATGCAATGGTTTCGTTCATCATTACATCCATCGATATGCCGACAATTTGCTCAACGGCTTGCGCAGGATTGAGTAGTAGTACACCAGCGATGGTACCACTAAAAAGCGCCTCTACGGTGCGGTGTGTAGTTAGGGCGAATACCAAAACAAGTGCGGTAGGGAGAAGGCTCATCCATCCATAGGCCTCTCCTTCTTGGTGGTTCAATCCAATTGATGTGAAGAAAATGAAAGTCGCGACAACCAATAGAGATACCATGATGTGTTGACTGTTGATCTTCAGCGGCGCGTCCAACGCCTTAGTTTGCGTAGTCATACGTGTAGTTCCTTTGTTTATGCTGAGTGCAACATCCAGTCGATTTCTAATGGAGTGATGGCGCGTTCAAACTCCGCCAGTTCACTTCGTTTACAAGCTAAATATAGATCGACAAACTCTTTAGAGATGTACGGGGTCAGCTCACTGCGTTCTAGCTGATCGAGAGCTTCAGACATACGCAGAGGTAAGTCTATTGCATCATCACTGAGGGAGTTAGGACATTGGTCTTTGGTATAGTTTTCACTCGCTAATACTGCGGATAGTACTACTGCAGCGAGAATGTAAGGGTTAACGTCAGCTCCCGCAATGCGGTGTTCAATTCGGCGATTGTTGCTGTCGCTGATAGGAACACGCAGTGCGACACCACGATGGTTCTCGCCCCAGTCTGCTTTCGTTGGCACGTAAGCTCCTGGAACAAAGCGGCGGTAAGAGTTAACGTTAGGGCAAATCAAGGCCATGGAATCGGATGTTTGAGCAAGCATCGCGGCCATGGTTTGATAAAAGAGATTACTGGGTTCACCATCTTGTTGGCTGAAGTGGTTATTGTCGTTGGAATCCACCAAGCTAAGGTGGATGTGCATACCGTTACCAGCTTGCTCACTAAATGGCTTAGCCATGAAGGTAGCATCGAAATCATGTTGATTAGCAATTTGACGAATTAGGCGTTTGACGATGATGATTTCATCACACACTCGTAGTACATCTTTAGAGTGGTTGAAGTTAATTTCGAATTGTCCTGGGGCGGATTCAGATAGTGCCCCCGAAGTATTTAACCCTTGTTCTTGAGCGACTTTGTTAAGATCGGCCAAAAAGTCTGCGTAATCATCCAAACCATCTAAGTCATAGACTTCGGTATCTTTTTCTCGTGATTTTTTGTTTGGGTTGATGGCTGTTTGTAGTGCTCCCATCTCACCCCGCTTCCTGTCTATTAAGTAAAACTCTAGCTCTAAGGCAACACATGGATGTTGATCTTTGGTGTGTAACTTTTCGAGAATTTCACTGACGATATTACGAATAAAGAGCGGGTTTGGGGTGTGGGCTGACTCATCCATCATACTCAACATTATTTGGCCCACTTGCTCTTTAGCGGTAGGCATCAATGTATCCGCAATTGGGAAACACATGTTGTCTGGTTCTCCCAATTCTTCACCTAACCCTGCTGTTTCAACCACATTACCTTTGGTATCTAAAGTAATTGTCGAGAGGGGAAGAGCTACTCCTTTATGCAGCTTGTGTAGTGCACTTACTGGGATGCGCTTGCCTCTTGGTGTGGCATTGATGTCGGTAAAAATCAGATCAACAAACTCGATGTTGGGCCATTTTTGTCGAAAATTTTTAACTTCCTGTAGATACGATTCCATTGTGTTCTCCAACTAGCCTCTATTTGGTAAATTAAAAGTAATAAAAAAGAAACAAGTCAATTGTACTAATTAGACTAAAGTCTAGTTTTAAAGGTTATTTCCTTTTAATACATAAGCTTGCGTTGATTACTTTGAAATTTACAATTTTATTGAAAGATGTTTCTGTTAACTATTTTGTAACAGTTGATTGTGTTTTGCTCAATATAATGTCCAAAATTAGTCGTTTTTTTGACCAAAAAGGTGGGTTTGGTCACGCTTTGGTCATAATATCGAACATCGGTGTTGATAATTTTGTACATGATTTGTAGTGTAAGTGTTAAATAAATCGAGCACGGAAGTAACATGTCTAGAACAAGCAAACCCATTATTGGAATTGTTAGTTGCGCTAAAGAATTGGGTGGCTATCAAATACAGGCAGTGAATAATTTTTACCTCACGGCTGTGAAAGACTTTGGTGGGTTGCCACTGATATTGGCTCCGGATATGGCAAGTGAAGACGTTGAGCGTCTTCTTAACATCTGCGACGGTTTTTTATTTCCGGGGAGTCACTCAAATGTGGCACCACATCATTACAACGGCACTCATGAAGAGTCTAAGAAAGATGAAGCTCGAGATGAGCTTTCCTTTACTTTGATTCGTCAAGCGATAGACAAAGACATTCCGTGTTTTGGTGTTTGCCGTGGATTTCAAGAGATGAATGTTGCTCTGGGAGGCTCACTGAACCCAGCAGTTCATGATTCAGGTTTCAACGACCATAGAGAGAGTGAGGTCGAAGACTTTGAGGAAAAGTACGCTCCATCACACGCGGTGTTGGTGCAAAAACAAAGTTTGTTTGAGAAATGGCTGACTGAAAATCATTGGGAAAACACTATCTTTTTTGAGGTTAATACTCTTCATAACCAAGGGGTTGACCAATTAGCTCCCCAACTGACTGTGGAAGCTAAAGCACCGGATGGTTTAGTGGAAGCGTTTAGTCTTCCAGGGCAAAAATTCTTTGTTGGCGTGCAGTGGCACCCAGAATGGAAAGCAAAAACGAATCATTTCTCTCAAATTTTGTTTAAAGAATTTATGATGGCGGCCTCTCTATAAGTTAGGAGCCACCTACATGGACAACCAAGAGATTGGTAAAAATATTGTTCGATTAAGAAAAGAACATGGATTGTCACAACGAGAATTAGCCGAACGAGCAGGTATTACACATAGCGCGATCTCTTCGATTGAGAATGCGAAGGTAAGCCCTTCAGTAAGTTCGTTGCAAAAAATAGTGAATGTTTTTTCTTTATCTCTTTCGGAGTTTTTCACACTTGAACAACCCAAAAGCGATGAAGTGAAGGTTGTCGTTGCACCTGAAGAGTTGGTTGAAATGGGCAGTGAGTCGGTTTCAATGAAATTGGTAACCAACGGCAGCAAAGAACAGGTAATTGGATTTTTGATTGAAGAGTATGCCCCCCACGGCACAACGGGTGCGGCGGAAATTAAACATGAAGGCGAAGAGATCGGCACTATTTTAGAGGGCGAAATCACTCTGGAATACAAAGAGCAATCTTTTGTCCTTAAACAAGGTGAATCGTACATTATTGATACGACGCAGCCGCACAAGTTCACAAATCACACAGACAAGGCTTGTCGAATGATAAGCGCGCATACGCCAACCACATTCTAAGTGGGCCTTGCCTTGTTGTGATAACAAGGAGAGCGTATGAAAACCCAAGAACAATGGATTGAACTGAGAAACAATCTAAACATCGAAAATCGTGCCTTTATTAATGGCGAATATAGCGCAGCTATCAGTGGAGAAACTCTAGATGTTGTTAACCCGGCTACCGACGAGACACTGACCCAGATAGCTCGTTGCCAAGAAGAAGATGTTGAGCTTGCGGTAACATGTGCTCGTCAAGCTTTCCTTTCTGGTGAATGGAGCAACAGCGCTCCGTCATATCGCAAAGCGGTACTCAGCCAATTTGCAACGCTGATTGACCAACATCGTGAAGAACTTGCGTTGCTGGAAACCCTAGATACGGGTAAGCCAATCAGCCATAGCCTTTCAACCGATATCCCTGGTGCTGCAAGTGCACTGCGTTGGTATGCAGAAGCCATCGATAAAGTGTATGGGGAAGTCGCGCCAACGGAACAAGATGTACACGCCTTTGTTTCTCATCAAGCTATCGGTGTTGTTGCAGCGGTAGTTCCATGGAACTTTCCATTATGGTTAGCTTGCTGGAAACTTGGCCCTGCATTAGCAGCAGGTAATAGCGTTATTCTTAAACCCTCTGAAAAATCTTCTCTCACTGCTATTTATATTGGTCAACTCGCCAATCAAGCAGGCTTACCACGTGGCGTTTTTCAAGTCGTTACTGGCTTTGGCCATGAAGCCGGTGATGCTTTAGCGAAACACCATGACGTCGACTGTATTGCATTTACGGGTTCCACTCGTATTGCTGGTCAATTAATGGTTCGTTCTGGTGAAACTAATCTTAAGCGTGTGTTTGCTGAGGCTGGTGGTAAGAATGCCAATATCGTATTTGAAGACTGCGAAGACCTCGATCGTGCAGCCGCAGAAACCGCTGGTGGTTGCTTCTATAACCAAGGCGAAGTCTGTGTCGCTGCAACTCGTTTATTAGTGCACGAAAGCATCAAAGATCGCTTTGTTGATAAAGTCATTTCTGCGGCTCAATCCTTTATGCCGAAAGACCCAATGGACACCTCATCTTCGATGGGAGCGCTCATCGATCAAGGTCACAAATCAAAAGTGCTTGAATATATAGAGCTTGGCCAAGCGGAAGGTGCAGTTCTTCGTTGCGGGGGTGATGTTGAAGGCAAAGGTGCATTTGTTGAGCCGACCATTCTTGATAACGTTGACAATAAAATGCGTGTCGCCCAGGAAGAGATCTTTGGTCCTGTACTTTGTGTTATCTCATTTAAAGATGAAGCTGAAGCCGTCGCAATCGCCAATGACTCAAAATACGGTTTAGGTGCGGCGCTTTGGAGCAATAACATTAACCGCGTACACCGTGTAGCTAAACAGCTTCAGGCAGGTTCTGTTTGGGTGAACAACTACAACGAAGGTGATATGACCGTCCCTTTTGGTGGGTTCAAAATGAGTGGTAACGGCCGTGATAAATCACTGCACGCCATCGAAAAATTCACAGAAACCAAAACCACTTGGATTCGCCTTCACCCTTAGCCTGCTGATGATTAATAAAGGAATATCACTATGAATAAGCATACGGATTCGTTTTACGCCCACTCTATCCCGAACATGCCAGAGTTCCCACAACTGCAAGACAACATTGAGTGTGATGTGTGTGTGGTTGGGGCTGGGTTTTCAGGTTTATCTTCGGCTCTTCATTTAGCCGAGAAAGGTTTTAAGGTAGTGGTACTAGAGAGTGCCAAAGTTGGTTTTGGAGCAACTGGTCGTAATGGTGGACAGATCGTCAATAGCTACAGCCGAGATGTTGATGTAATAGAAAGCCGTTACGACCAACCCCAGGCTAAAGCCCTGTGTGACATGATTTTCGAAGGCGGAGATGTCATTCGTGGCCTAATCGAAAAATACGATATTGAGTGTGACCACAAACGCGGTGGCCTATTTACCGCGCTAAACAAAAAGCAGTTAATAGGTTTAGAGCATCATAAGAAAAACTGGGAGCGATATGGTAATGACCAGCTCACCATGTTGGATGCTAGCCAAGTAGAAGAGGCGGTTGGTACTCAAGCTTACACCGGTGGCTTGCTTGATATGCGAGGTGGGCACATTCATCCGCTTAAACTCGCATTGGGGGAAGCCGCAGCATTTGTTTCTCTTGGTGGCCAAATTTTTGAACAATCAGCGGTAACGTCCATTGAAAAAGGTGCGAATCCTGTTGCAAGAACAGCGAGCGGTAGCGTGAAGAGTAAATACTTGGTGTTAGCTGGCAACGCCTACTTAGGTGGGTTGGCTCCGAATATCAGTAACAAAGCCATCCCATGTGGAACTCAAGTCGTGGCGACAGAGCCGCTTACCGATGAGCAACTAAAACAGGTTTTACCAAGTGACTACTGCGTTGAAGACTGTAATTACTTACTGGACTATTTCCGATTGAGTGCCGACAAACGCTTGTTGTTTGGGGGCGGGGTGGTTTATGGCGCTCGTGACCCTCAAGACATTGAGTCTCTGATTCGTCCTAAGTTAGAAGGTATTTTCCCTCAACTTAAAGGTATCAAGATTGATTACACATGGACTGGTAACTTCTTACTTACCTACTCACGTATGCCGCAGTTCGGCGCATTCGACGACAATATTTATTATTTGCAAGGCTACAGTGGTCATGGAGTTACCTGTACTCACTTGGCTGGCAAGTTATTGGCAGAAGCCTTAACAGGGCATGCCGAACGATTTGATGCCTTCGCACAACTCAAGCACTACGCCTTCCCTGGTGGACGTCACTTCCAAATACCATTCACAGCAGTTGGCGCAGCGTATTACAACCTAAGAGATAAACTGGCTATCTAACCGGACGATAAGGAACATCCAATGAGTAGAGTAGTAAAATTCGCGGCCCTGCAACTGACCAAAAGCTGGGATCTGGAAGATAACCTAAATAAAGCTAAGCAAGCGATTCGTGAAGCTGCGAGTAACGGTGCCAATGTGGTTTTGCCGCAGGAATTGTTCGCTGCTCCTTATTTTTGTAAGAAGCAAGAAGCTAAGTATTTTGAGTTGGCTGAGGAAGTAGACAATTGTCTGTTGATAACAGAGATGAGTGCATTGGCAAAAGAACTCGGGGTCGTGATTCCAGTTAGTTATTTTGAAAAAGCGGGCAATACCTTCTTTAACTCATTAGTGATGATTGATGCCGATGGCACTGTGCTAGATAACTACCGCAAATCACACATCCCGGATGGTCCGGGTTATAGCGAAAAATACTATTTTAGTCCTGGAGATACTGGTTTCAAAGTATGGCAAACCCAGTTTGGTAAGTTCGGCGCTGGTATTTGCTGGGATCAATGGTTTCCCGAGCTTGCTCGTAGCTTAGCGTTACATGGTGCAGAAGCCATTTTTTACCCAACCGCTATTGGCAGCGAACCACAAGATCCAACTTTAGATTCTCGTGATCACTGGCAACGCACTATGCAAGGCCATTCCGCTGCAAACTTGGTTCCTGTGATTGCGTCTAATCGCGTAGGCACAGAATGTGATGATGGCATTGAAACCACATTCTACGGTTCTTCTTTTATTACCGATCATACTGGTGGCAAGTTGGCAGAAGCGCCACGTGATGAGGAAGCTATCATTTACGCGGAGATTGATTTAGCCGCAACGGCTCAAGCGCGTCACTCGTGGGGGCTGTTCCGTGACCGCCGCCCAGATCTATATGGCTCTGTGGGCAAACTAGCAGTTTAAAGGGGCAGAGTATGCAGTTATCGACAACACCACTGCAAGATGGGTTCTACTTTCCAGCTGAGTTTCATCCTATTGAAGAAGTTTGGTTGGCTTGGCCAGAAAGACGAGACAATTGGCGTGATAACGCCCTTCCTGCCCAGCAAACATTCGCTAGCATTGCGAATGCAATAGCAGAAGTGACTAAGGTTTGTGTCGCCGTGAGTGCGAAGCAATTTGATAAGGCGAGAACATTGCTTCATTCAGATATTCGGCTTGTTGAAATCCCATTCAATGATGCGTGGATGCGTGATATTGGGCCCACAGTGTTGGTGAATCAAGACGGCGAGCGTCGTGGAATCAACTGGCAGTTTAACGCTTGGGGTGGTGACTATAATGGCCTCTATGAAAACTGGCAGCAGGACGACCTAGTGGCTAGCTCAGTATGTGACATTATCGGAATTGATCACTACAACGCCCCATTCGTTTTAGAGGGGGGCTCAATTCATACTGATGGCGAAGGTACGCTCTATACAACAGAAGAGTGTTTGCTTAGTCCGGGACGCAACCCTGAGTTGAATCAACAACAGATAGAAACACATCTCAAAGAATATCTAGGTATTGAAAAGGTCATTTGGCTGCCTAAAGGACTATTCGATGATGAAACTGACGGACATGTTGATAATTTGATGCATGTAATTGCCCCGGGGAAAGTGGTATTGAGTTGGACAGATGATCCATCAGACCCACAATTCGCATTATCTCGTCAGGCGGAACAAGTGTTAAAAGATCAATCTGATGCTAAAGGTCGAGAGATTGAAATCATCCGTTTACCGTTGCCAGGGCCTTTGCACTATAGCGAAGCAGAAGCAAGCGGAATTGATAAAAGTGATGGAATGACACGTGATGCAGGGGAAAGGTTAAGTGCTTCTTATGCCAACTTTCTTATCGCGAATGGTTATGTGTTTTTGCCATTGCTCGATGATAGAACTGACGAGCAGGCAATAAAAATATTGCGGCAAGCGATGCCTGAACATCAAGTCGTTGGTATACCAACGCGTGAGGTTTTGCTGGGTGGAGGTAACATCCACTGCATTACTCAGCAGATCCCTGCTTAGGAAAACCATTATTAAAACAATGAACTATTGGTTTTCTGCTTGGTAGGGTAACTATCAGTAGACGCCAAGGTAAAGCTGTCAAAAGGAATCCCCATGCAACAAATTACAAATCAATCATTGCTGTCGTTTATGGTGCTAAATCAAGACCAAGGTATTGCTGTAAGTAACCCCGCGACGGGTGAAATACTTGGTTATGCACCAGTGTCGTCTGAACATGACATTTTAGATGGGGTCGACCGTGCAAGCGTCGCGCAAAAAGAGTGGGCTTTGCTGCCAGCCAAAACCCGTTCTGGTTTGCTACAAAAATGGTATCAGTTATTACTTGAAAACAAGGAAGATCTAGGTCGCCTGATGACGTTAGAGCAAGGAAAACCATGGGCAGAAGCACAAGGTGAGGTGTTGTACGGCGCAAGCTTTATCGAGTGGTTTGCTGAAGAAGCGAAGCGTACCTATGGTGAGACAATCCCAGCGCCAAGTAGCGACAAACGCCTTGTTACTATTAAACAACCTATTGGAGTAGCTTGTGCGATTACTCCGTGGAATTTTCCAATTGCAATGATAACTCGTAAGGCAGGTCCAGCACTTGCGGCTGGCTGTAGTTTTATTGTGAAGCCGTCTGAATCCACACCGTTATCTGCTTTTGCTGTAGCAGAGCTAGCATATCAAGCGGGCATTCCTCGTGATGTACTGCAAGTGGTATTGGGAGCGAATTCTCGTCAAGTTGGCGGTATTTTCACCTCACATCCTCTGATTCGTAAGCTCTCTTTCACGGGCTCTACGCAAGTTGGAAGAGTGCTGATGCAGCAAAGTGCAAACGACATCAAGCGAACGTCAATGGAGCTTGGTGGAAATGCACCATTTATCGTATTTGATGATGCAGATATTGATGCGGCTGTGCTTGGTGCAATGGCGTCTAAGTTTCGTAATGCCGGTCAAACCTGCGTCTGCGCTAACCGTTTTTATGTACATAACAAGGTGTACGATGAGTTTGTTGAAAAATTCAATGCGGCAGTGCAGCAGCTTAAAGTAGGCAATGGTCTAGAAGAGGGTGTAAATGTTGGTCCGGTAATCAGCGAATCAGCAAAACAAGGTATTCAGTCCCTCATTGACGGTGCAATCGAACAGGGCGCGAAACCAGTTACTGAGCCGAAAACTCTTGATGGTTTATTCATGCAACCTGTCGTTCTCAAAAACGTTACGCATGATATGGATATTGTCTCGCAAGAGATCTTTGGCCCAGTCGCTCCGGTGATCAAATTTGATGATGACCAACAGCTTATCGAAATGGCTAACGACACTATCTATGGCTTAGCGTCTTACTTCTATAGCCAAAATATCCACCGTGTATGGAAGATAGCAGAAGCGCTGGAATACGGCATGGTAGGAATTAACGAAGGCATGATCTCTACCGAGGTAGCCCCTTTCGGTGGAGTTAAGCAGTCCGGTATAGGGCGTGAAGGGGCAAAACAAGGTATCGATGAATACATGAGCATCAAATATCTCTGCTTTGGCGGCAACTAATCAAAGGACATGACAATGACAAATCAACAACTACATCAAAGAAGAAGCCAAGTTATCGCTCAAGGCATGGGCGCACTGTACCCACTTTATGTTGAAAAAGCAGAGAATGCTCACGTGTGGGATGTGGATGGAAATAAATATATCGACTTTGCTGCTGGTATCGCGGTGACGAATACAGGGCATGCAAATAAGCGTATCAACGAAGCGGTAAAGGCTCAACTGGATAACTTTTCACACACTTGTGCGATGGTAACGCCGTATGCCTCCTTTGTTGAACTGGCAGAAAAGCTCACAGAACTCGCCCCCGGTGACAGTGATAAAAAAGCGATTTTCCTGACAACAGGAGCTGAAGCGGTTGAGAATGCTGTGAAAGTAGCGAGAGCTCATACTGGCCGCAGTGGTGTGATTGCTTTTAAAGGTGGCTTCCACGGCCGCACTAATATGACCATGGGGCTAACGGGTAAAGTCGCGCCTTACAAAGCGGGCTTTGGCCCATTTCCAAATGAAATATTTCATGCACCTTACCCAAATGCTTTTCATGGCGTAAGCACAGAACAAAGCCTGCAAGCGCTCGATGATTTGTTTGCGTGTGATATTGAGCCATCACGCGTGGCGGCGATAATCTTTGAGCCTGTGCAAGGTGAAGGCGGTTTCTATCAAGCCCCCGCGGAGTTTGCTCAAGGCCTGCGTGAGTTGTGTGACAAATACGGCATTATGCTTATCGCGGATGAAATTCAAACGGGCTTTGCGCGCACGGGTAAAATGTTTGCCACTGAATATCTGGGCATTGAACCCGACATGATAACAATGGCAAAAGGTATTGCGGGTGGTTTCCCTATCTCAGCAGTAGTGGGAAAAGCCGGTGTTATGGATTCGGCACTACCAGGTGGCTTAGGTGGTACTTACGCTGGCTCTCCGTTGGGGTGTGTGGCTGGTTTAGAAGTCCTAAAAATTATCGAAGAAGAGCAATTGTGTGCTAAAGCAATGGGCATTGGTGAGGTTGTGAATGCCCGTATGAGCAAGCTACAGGAATCGGTTCCAGCTATTGGTGAAATACGTACCACTGGAGCGATGATGGCTATTGAGTTTACTGATCCAGAGTCAGGCAAGCCATTGCAGGACTTAACTAAAGCGGTGATAACGAAAGCACAAGAAAATGGTCTTATTCTGCTTTCGTGTGGTGTAAAAGCGAATGTAATTCGTCTGCTTCCACCATTAACTATTGAATCTGAAGTACTCAGCGAAGGCTTAGATAAGCTTGAGAAAATTATTCTGGAAGTTGTTTAGGATTTGAGTTAAGACATTGTATTTTAATATAAAGGTCATTGTAGATATTCTTTTCGTGCTTATAATGTCCCTTCCTGAAATGTATTTACACATTGAGGACGGGGCTGTGAATGAATAAGTAAGGCCGACATCACGTCGGCCTTTTTTCGCTTTTCTAGTTAGAGAGTATTTAATTATTCATCGCCAGTTTACCTAGCTTCATTGCAGCTGCATGGTGGCGGTGCATTAGTTGTTCCATGTCTACGCCAATCACAGCGCCATCGTTCACTCGCCACTTACCTGCAACCATCACTTTATCCGCTTGTTGAGCACCACAAAGTAGTAATGCGGCCAGTGGGTCGTGGCTGCCAGAAAAACGAATATCATCGAGCTTGAACATCGCGATATCGGCTTGTTTGCCAACCTCTAGTGTACCAATGTCGGTTCTGCCCATTGCCGCGGCAGAACCGGATGTCGCCCAGCGCAATGCATCAAAGTGTGAAACGTTGGCGGAACCATATTGCAGGCGTTGTAGATACATCGCCATGCGCACTTCGGCAATCATATTAGAGCCGTCGTTTGAGGCCGAACCATCCACACCTAGCCCGACTTTTACGCCTGCTGCTTCTAGATCGTTGTTTTTACAAATACCGGAAGCCAACATCATATTGGAAGTTGGGCAGTGACTGATACCAATGCCTGCTTTACCCAAACGTTTGATCTCTTCTGGATTGAAGTGAATACCATGAGCGAGCCAAGTGCGCTCGTTCAGCCAACCCACATCTTCTAGGTAATCAACTGGGCGCAAGCCAAACTTCTCTATACAGAAGTCTTCTTCATCGAGCGTTTCGCATAGGTGCGTGTGCATCATGACGTTTTCACGCTCACTGATCTTGGCGGTCTCTTTCATCAGGTCGGTAGTGACTGAGAACGGCGAACAAGGCGCGAGCGCGATTTGAATCATCGCCCCTTCATCACGCTGGTGGTAATCACGAATCAAGCGCTGGCTGTCATCAATGATGGTTTGTTCGGTTTGAATGGTGTGTCTTGGTGGCAATCCACCCTCATCTTCCCCTAGGCTCATGGAACCTCGGGTAAATATCGCTCTAACGCCCAGTTTCTCTGCGGCCTCGACTTGCAAATCAATAGCGTGCTCAAGCCCGTCTGGTAGCAAGTAATGGTGATCGGAAGCAGTGGTACAGCCCGACATCATCAGCTCAACCAGAGCAAGCTCTGTTGCGAGGCTCATCATCTCCGAATCGAGGTTGGCCCAAACTGGGTAGAGGCTTTGTAGCCAATGGAAGAGTTCTTTATTGAGTGCGCCGGGGTAGGCTCGCGTTAGGGTTTGATAGAAGTGGTGGTGCGCATTGATAAGCCCAGGAGTCACAACATGACGAGAGGCGTCGACGCTGTAATCTACGGGTAAGGTCGGTTCTTTGTGTTTGCCAACCAGCTCAATGATTGTATTACCTTTAATGACAATACCGCCTTCTGCATCAGCCAGTGAGCCAGTGTAGATTGCGAGAGGATTCTTAATCCAGATGGTTTCCATTCATAGTAGTCCTTAGCCATCTCAGCCTTTTCAGGGAAGAGGGTCTTTATTGGTATTTGCTGTTGAAAGATAAATTCGAATCAGGGCGTTAAAACGTTCAATGCTCTAATCAGCCCTGATCCTACGGAAATCGGTTTTACGTTAGTCAGTGAACTAGCTAGTTCGTTTTTGGCTCAGGGTTATCTGATGCTGCTTGAACGTCTGCTTCTGTACTTGCTTGCTGAATCTCTAATTGCTCGTCTGAGTGTCGTTCTTCTTCAGCTTGCTCTTTCATTTCTAGCTCAACTTGCGCTTGGCTTTCGGCCAGTGCTTCTTGCTCTTCTGCTCGTGAAGATTTCGGCAACACAAGGTTTAGAAGAACCGTCATGATGGTGCCTGTTGTAATGCCAGAATGAAGAAAGTTCGCTAGATCATGCGGCAAGTGTTGCAGCAATCTTGGTTCGAAAGTTACCGCCAAGCCAGACGCCAAACCTACACAGATTACCAAGGCATTTCGCTTGGTGTCTGCGGCTTTGATCAACATGCGGATACCTGCGTAGGCAATCATTCCGAACATCACAAAACCCACACCACCTAGAACAGGTTTCGGAATCGTGACGGCAATAGCGGCTAATTTCGGGAATAAACCGCCTAAAATTAGCAAACCACCGGTTGCAGCCACTACATAACGACTTGCTACACCTGTGATACCCACAATACCGACGTTTTGACTGAACGATGCCAGTGGCATTGCCGTTAAAATCGAAGATAAGGTACTGCCAAGGCCATCGCCCAATAGACCACGTTTTAAGTCTTTACCGCTGACTTGGGTTTGGCAGTTGTTGCCTAGTGCCATGAAGTCACCTGTTGCTTCGGCGATAACCACGATGTACACCAAGCTCATGCTGATGATGGCACTCGCAGAAAAGGTAAAGCCATATTTGAAGGGCTCAGGTCCACCGATCCAAGCGGCAGAACTGATTTGCTCAAGGTCGACCATGCCGAGCGACAGCGCCACAATGTAGCCGCCCGCTAAACCAATCACGATGGCCGAAGCGGCAACCGCGCCTTTACAGTAAACCGATACGCCAACCACAATCCCCAAAGAGATCAGTGCTAGAAACAGCTTTGGCAGCGTGGCGAATTGTTCTGTGTTGGCAGGAGAGTCTCCGACCCAGTTCATGGCAACCGGTAAAATGGTTAAGCCGATTAAGGTAACCACTACACCACTTACCACGGTTGGGAACAGTTTCCGAACCTTGTCCATATAGAAGCTGGCACCAATCACTACGAACGAGCCGATAAGCGCTGAGCCCATGATCGCGGCGACACCACCTTCGTTACCGATGGAAATAGCCACACCTAAAAAGGCAAAGCTTGAGCCCATTACAACAGGCAGTCGAATACCAACAGGGCCAAAACCGAGACATTGCGCGACAGTCACAATACCAGAAGCCAATAGCGCCGCATTGATCAGTGAAACGATCTCTGTGTTAGGTAGGCCGATAGAAGCACCGACAATAAGCGGGACAGCGACGATGCCACCAATCGAGGCGAGCATGTGTTGTAAAGCAAGTAGAAGGGTTAGCCCATGGGGCGGTCTTTCATTAAGGGTGTACAGAAGTTTCATTTGATATTCCTCTGCCTGCGTTTCCGTTTACAGGCGATTGGCGGTCAAATAATGACTTCTACAAACTGCGTAGGGTCATAAAAAAGTGCACTGAATCGGTAGGGTTTCTGCTCTCTCGTCATCAATGCAATTAGCTTTCTTAAAAATCATGTTGTTGCTTGGCTTGCGAACCAGCCAAGCAACGTTGTGAGCAATCAAGAAATGACTGCTCAGGAGCTTTAGGGTTAACCGATGAACACTAGCTTGGCGATGAAGATAGCCGCTAGGAAGTACATCGAGATAGACACATCTTTGGTTTTACCTGTCGCCAACTTAAGCACTGTGTAGGTAATGAAACCCAATGCGATACCGTTCGCGATAGAGAAGGTCAGTGGCATCATTAGTGCGGTAATCGCGGCTGGAGCACCGTTAGTGAAGTCTTTCCAATCGACGTGCTGCATGCTGCTCATCATCACGAATGCGACGTAAATAAGAGCACCAGACGTTGCGTAAGCGGGGATCATGCCTGCAAGCGGTGATAGGAAAATTGCCGCTAAGAACAACACACCAACCACGATTGCTGAAAGACCTGTACGTGCGCCTGCTGCAACACCGGCTGCACTCTCTACATAACTGGTTACTGGCGGACAGCCTACACACGCACCTGCCACGCTTGAAATACTGTCGGCTTTCAGTGCTTTGCTTAGGCCTTCAATCTTGCCCGTTTCAGGGTTGGTCAGGTTTGCACGCTCAGCTACGCCCATCAAGGTACCAGCTGTATCAAACATGTTTACAAAAAGGAAAGCCAAGATAACGCTGATCATCGATACGTTTAGTGCACCGGCGATATCCATTGCCATAAAGGTAGGCGCTAAGCTTGGTGGTGCAGCGAAGAAGCCATCGTAGTGAACTAGGCCAAGCATCATGCCGACTAGCGTTACACTCAAAATACCGATAAGCACCGCGCCAAACACTTTACGCTCACTCAGAACCGCAATGATCAAGAATGCAATCGCAGCAAGCAGAGCTTCTGGTTTCGTGAAGTCACCCAATGAAACCAAAGTTGCTGGGTTTTCGACGACGATCCCCGCTGTTTTTAAGCCAATTAGACCTAAGAACAAACCAACACCTGCAGTCATTGAATAGCGCAAGCTCTCTGGAATACTCTCGATGATCCATTGGCGGACTTTGTAAAAGCTCATCCCGACGAACAAGATACCGGAGATAAACACCGCACCTAGCGCGACTTCCCAGCTGTAGCCCATTTCGCTTACTACTGTGAACGAGAAGAAGGCGTTCAAGCCCATGCCCGGCGCAAGTCCGACAGGCCAATTCGCAAATAGCCCCATTAACAAACAACCGATCGCAGCACCAATACAGGTCGCGACGAATACCGCGCCTGAATCCATGCCTGAAGCGGCCATGATTTGTGGGTTAACGAAGATGATGTAAGCCATGGTTGCGAAGGTAGTGACACCACCGACTAACTCATTTTTTACGCTACTTCCGTGGGCCTTAATTTTAAAAAACTTCTCTAAAATTCCGTTGTTCGCATCTTGGTTGAGTATTTCTGTTTTACTCTCACTCATGTCAGCAAGTCCTTTTATGTTGTGATCCATTTATTGAATACAGCGAGATTTCAATATTAAGTTTTAAGGTTTTTCCTAGCCGCTATTTCTTTAGCTATCAGTTGATTAGTCATCAACTCTCTAACTAATAACGTTATTAGTATTTTTATATGAGCGTGTTTAATGAGCGCGCATCATTTTAGATGCACACACTAATCTGCTTAATATTTGTCGGTGAGCCTAGTTAGAAGTTCTAGGTCATGAGACTAACTGCCCCGGTAGGTTGAGAAACTGTAAGGGGAGACGAGAAGAGGAACGTGATAATGCGCTTCTGGATCATCTAAGCCGAAACGAATAACCACATCGTCTAGGAAAGGCACACCATCCAATTCCACACCTTTGCTTTTGTAGTAATCCGCAACGTAAAACACCAATTGATATTTCCCCGGTCGGAAATCATTCCCTGCCAGAATCGGCGCATCGGTTCGGCCATCGGAGTTAGTGATTACCGTCGCCAACTTTTCTGTTGAGTCTTCATTGACCTTATAAAGCTCTACCTTGATCTCTGCACCCGGTAAGCCGTGAGTCGTGTCTAATACGTGTGTTGTTAATCTTCCCATAGTCCTTTAATAGCGCTTTTGGCGCTCCTCTGTTCCGTGGTTTATCTGTCTGTTTCGACCTTGCAAAGAATGCAACTGGTCACTTTGTTATCACTAACTATGTACGAACTGTACACAATTAGTAAAGCGAATTGTTGGAAAAATGTTAACCATTGTGTCGTTTTTTCTGATTTTATAGATCTTGATTACCGTTTTTTGGTGAGTTTTGGTTTTGTTAAGTTGTTGTTTTTAGCTGGTAATAGTGCGTAAATTTAACTTGAATAACAAAATCTTTACATTGAGATAAATAATTGTATACAATAAATGTACAGGGGTAAGGTTGCTCTGTTTATCGAGAATCCATTTGGTTGAATCATTTGGTGACTTACTTAAAGAGCGGCTAAGCCAACCACTTATGTTAGGAGTACTTGGATGAATAAGGATTATTCAAGAAATTTGATCGGTTACGGAGCTAACCCTCCAAACCCTCAATGGCCAGGTAATGCGCGCGTCGCGGTTTCTTTTGTATTGAACTATGAAGAGGGCGGTGAGCGTTGTTTGTTACATGGAGACGACGAGTCTGAAGCTTTTCTTTCAGAGATCCCGTCAGCACAGCCGATCAAAGGCGAACGTCACATGAGCATGGAATCCATCTATGAATATGGTAGCCGTGCGGGTGTATGGCGTGTTCTTCGCTTGTTCGATGAATATGAAATTCCATTAACCGTCTTTGCTGTCGCAATGGCGATTGAGCGTCACCCAGAAGTAGCCAAAGCTATGGTCGAAGCGGGCCACGAAATTTGTAGCCACGGTTATCGCTGGATCGACTATCAATACATTGATGAGTCAGAAGAGCGCGACCACATGACCAAAGCGATTGAGATCATCCAACAAGTGACGGGTCAGCGCCCGCAAGGTTGGTACACAGGTCGAACGGGTCCAAATACGCGTCGCTTAGTCGCAGAAGAAGGCGGCTTTCTTTATGACTCGGATGCCTATGACGATGACCTGCCTTATTGGCACACCGAAACCGGTCATCCACATTTGGTGATCCCTTACACACTCGATGTGAACGACATGCGTTTTTCAACAGCGCAAGGCTTTAACTCGGGTGAGCAGTTCTTCCAATACCTGAAAGACACGTTTGACACCCTTTATATGGAAGGCGAAACCGCACCGAAAATGATGTCGGTTGGGCTGCATTGTCGTCTGATTGGTCGCCCCGGTCGTATTGCTGCATTAAGACGTTTCTTAGATTACGTAAAACAGCATGACAGCGTGTGGTTATGTCGTCGAATCGATATCGCCAACCATTGGCACCAACATCATCCATATCAACCAAATAACGCTAATCATCAACAGCAAAAGTAGCAGTGAAGCAAGGAGGCTTAACGTGACTGAATTTCGATCATGCCAACCAACAACCATGGACCGCGATACCTTTGTCGCTCACTTCGCTGATGTCTACGAGCACAGCCCATGGGTTGCAGAAGTGGTGTATGACCAAGGTTTGAATGCCGAAGATGACCATATCGAGAATCTTCATCTGAAAATGGCATCGACCTTGTTAAGTGCAGACCAAGGCAAACAGTTGGCTTTGATCAACGCTCACCCGGATTTAGCCGGTCGAGCAGCAGTAAACGGCGAACTCACCGAGTCGTCGACCAAAGAACAAGCGGGGGCGGGCATCGATCAGTGCAACGCCGAAGAATTTGAAAAATTCACTTCTTACAACAACAGCTACAAAAGTCGCTTCAATTTCCCTTTTATCATGGCGGTGAAGGGAGCCAATCGTTACCAAATTCTTGAGTCGTTCGAGATGCGATTAGGAAATGATAGTGAAACTGAGTTTGCTACGGCGATTCAAGAGATCAACAAGATCGCGATGTTTCGTCTCTGGGATATGTAAGTTAACGGAGTTAACAGCTATCTCAGCCCAGTCTTAGTGCGCTAAGAGTACGCTTTATAAGCGAATAAACCACTAAGTTCTCATTTTATTATTACTTGATTAATTGGATAGGATTACACGGACATGACCCAAACATTTGAACAATACATAAACCTTGCAGACGAAAAACTCGGCGCAGAAGCTATCTTCGCAACAGACGATTTTTTCGCGGATAAAAGCCGTCTTCTCAGCCATGCAGCGCCAGAGTGGAAAGACGACTTATACGACGATAACGGCAAGTGGATGGACGGCTGGGAAAGCAGACGCAAACGCGGCGAAGGTTACGACTACTGTGTCGTTCGCCTTGGCCTAGCTGGCACTATTGCTGGCGTTGATATTGATACCTCATTCTTCACAGGTAACTTCCCACCTTCGGCATCAATTGACGCGTGTTATTCACCACAAGGTGAGCCAACAGACGCAACAGAGTGGCAAGAAATTCTGCCTTCAATGGCACTACAAGGTGATCATCATCATCTTGAAGCGATTGAAAGTGACCAAGTATTTACTCATCTACGTTTGAACATCTACCCAGATGGCGGTGTAGCGCGCTTACGTGTTTATGGCCGACCAAGTGTGGATTGGGAAGCAATTGATTCTCAGCAACAGGTCGACCTAGCATCGGTTGAACACGGTGGTCGAGCATTGGCATGTAGCGATGAGCACTACGGCAACAAAGCCAACATCTTAGGTCCTGGCCGCGGTGAAAACATGGGTGATGGCTGGGAAACAGCACGTCGTCGTACACCGGGTAATGACTGGGTTATAGTGGCACTAGGTCATCCAGGTAACATCGAACGTATCGTTGTTGATACGGCTCATTTCAAAGGTAACTACCCAGACAGCTGCTCAATTCAAGCGGCTTACGTGAAAGGTGGTACCGACGATCAAGTGGAAACACAAAGCCTATTCTGGCGTGAACTACTGCCTGCTCAAAAGCTGCAAGCGCACGAGATTCACGAATTCATTTCTGAGGTAAACGACCTTGGTGCGATTACCCACGTACGTGCAAACATATTCCCAGATGGTGGTATCAGCCGTTTGCGTCTGTTTGGTACGAAAGCGAAATAGGTAAGGAAATGAGTATGAGTAATGGAATACGTCGTTTATCTATCGAACCGTTAACCAAGCAGGCTTTTGCAGAGTTTGGCGATGTTATCGAGTCCGATAATAGTGATTTCTTCATGATCAATAGTGGATCAACACGTCGCTACCACAAGCTAGCGACAACGGATGTGCAAGACCAGGGCGGAGAAGCCATCATCAGCATCTTCCAAGCTACGCCGTTGAGCTACCCACTGACCATCAAAATGTTAGAGCGTCATCCACTTGGCTCTCAGGCATTCATTCCATTACTTGGTCAACCCTATTTAATTGTTGTTGCGCCAAAAGGCGACGATCCAACATTAGCCAATAGCCGAGCTTTCTTGAGCAACGGTCGTCAAGGAGTGAACTATCACAAAGGGGTGTGGCATCACCCAGTGCTCGCCCTCACCGATCAAGACCAGTTCTTGATCGTCGATAGAGGCGGAGAAGGACATAACTGTGATGAAGTTTATTTTGAGAACGACCTAGTGGCATTGCATTTGGAAGATATGCCAACGGAAGACAACAAGGAAGAACAACGCTTAGCTAAAGTGTTGTAATACAGGAGTTTATTATGGATCCGCATATTACAGAGTGGTTGAATTTAGCGATTCGCTGGATTCACATGATTGTTGGTGTTGCATGGATAGGCGCATCATTTTACTTTGTTTGGTTAGAGAACAACCTTAACCGAGTAAACCCAAAAACTGGCCTTTCAGGCGACTTATGGGCAATTCACGGCGGTGGTATTTATCACCTAGAGAAGTACAAACTTGCGCCACCAGAGATGCCAGAGCACCTGCACTGGTTTAAATGGGAAGCCTACTTCACGTGGATCACCGGTGTGTGTCTACTGGGTGTGGTTTACTACCTTAACGCTGAAATCTACCTGATTGCACCGGGCTCTGGCCTTGATTCAACAACGGCAATCGCGATTGGTATTGGTTCATTCGTTGCTGGTTGGTTTATCTACGACTTACTGTGTGACTCGCCTTTAGGTAAAACCCCCGTGTTGCTTGGCGTTGTGCTGTTTTTGCTGCTCGTCGCTGCGACGTACGGCCTAACTCAAGTGTTCAGTGGCCGTGGTGCTTACATTCATGTGGGTGCAATCATTGGTACCATCATGGTGGGTAACGTATTCCGCGTTATCATGCCTGCACAACGTAACTTGGTGAAAGCGATTGAAGAGAAGCGCGAACCGGATCCGGCATTGCCAGCGAAAGGTCTACTGCGTTCTCGTCACAACAACTACATGACCCTGCCAGTGCTGTTCATCATGATCAGTAACCACTTCCCAAGCACTTATGGCTCGGAATACAACTGGCTGATCCTTGCTGGTTTAGCGATCTTCAGTATCTTGGTGCGTCACTACTTCAACACCCGTCATGGTAGCCAGAAGTTTGCATGGACAATACCAGTAGCAGCATTGGGTATGATCACGCTTGCGTTTGTTACCTCACCTTACGCGAAAAAGCAGATGACTCCGGTTGTGCAAGCACCAGTGGTTCAAGAAGTGCAAGTGAGCGCGACTGAATCAGCGACAGAAGAACTTGCTGCAAACGACACCGCTTCAACGACTAGTTCTCAGGCCGCACCAGCAGACCACGCAATGCAAACTGCTAGCGCAGGTGTAAGCTTTGAAACCATCAACAAAGTCATTCAAGAGCGCTGTTCTGTGTGTCACTCATCAACCCCGAGCCACGCCGCTTTTGCTGCTGCGCCAGCCGGCGTGATGTTTGATACCCCAGAAGAGATTAAAGCCAACGTCCCAAGGATTGTTGCTCAAACGGTAACAACCAAGGTGATGCCGCTTGGTAACATGACTCAAATGACCGACGCAGAGCGCGCACTCATCGGTACTTGGGTAGAGCAAGGCGCTACGCTTCAATAATCATACTTTGTAATAAAAGTACTCAGCATCCTTTACCTAAGAGCATGAGTCTTAGGTGAGGCTTGGGGAGAGTTTGGTTTACGGGCACGCGCCAAACTCATCCCACCCTGTTTCCCCGGTTCCTATAACCGGGGCTTTTTGTTTTTGGACAAAGGAAATGCAGATTTATCATTCAGTTGGTGACTCTAGGTGCATATGTGAATTAAAGTGTGCTGTTGGTTGTTCCTGTCTAGTCGGGCAGAGTGTTGATGTTCAAGATCAGTTGAGAGAGTTATGAAAAATATCGTTGTATTTAATACTGAAACAGCAGAGCACCGAGTTTTTGACGTATCAGATTCTGATGCGGAGAATTATCAAGAGATACGTTCTTTGCTAGTCAAAGCTTTAGATCTAGAAATTATTTATGACCAAATAATTGAAGCATATTGGGACTTCAAAAATAAAGTTAATTATTGGAATTTAAGGTCTATTTCAACCCCGTTTGCTGACTATGTACTAAACCATGAAATTCGTAGCTCTTTGAATAGTTTGGCTTTTAACTTGTTCAACTTAAGTAAGTTATATCTTGATTGGCATTTTAATGAACGGAAGAAGCGATGTTTTGCATTTGAGATTACGAATGACGAAGCTGCTAGAGTTGCTGTCGAATCACAACGTCAGGATATTTACGACTCAAATATTCATTACGTAGTTGGCTGCGACTTGAGAGGACATAGCCAACATAGCGCTTTACCTGTAAGAACTTTTACTACTGGTGTTCGCTACGATCACGAAACATCAAGTCGCACTGCTCATTTCAGTATTTTTTACGATTACGATGACCTAGTTAAAGCTGGTGTCCCAAAGAAAAAATTATCACATGATATTAAGCTAGAACTCTCAGAAATTATCGACGGTTTCGTATACGCGATTTCTCAAAAGCACATGTTGAATCGTGAGTTATCCGATTCAATTGTTCGTGATGGCCGTGAAAGATATTTGACTAAGTGGCAAAGTTTGGTCAATGACACGAATTTTGAACGGTATCGTTGCGAACTACATTTGGAAGGTGGTGAAAAGCATGTGTTATCTCTTGAGTGGTTTGAGGTGTACGGTCATCTCCAATTAAAGCATCGTAGGTCAATAGATTACTCAGCGATTCGGTTCGAAAAGTGAGTTAGATATAATCAAAAATGAGTTGTATGTAGTTTTAATCACAGTGTCTGAGCTATTAAATAGGGTTTAAGGAAAAGACAAATATGGATATTGCCGTACTAACATTTGATGGATTTAACGAGCTAGATTCTTTCATCGCATCGGGTATTTTGAATCGAATGAAAGAGTTTGGTTGGAATGTGCAGATTACTAGCCCTACAGAATCAGTGACTTCAATGAATGGAGTCACAATTAAATCTCAACAGCCTTTAGAGTTCGCGAATACAGCTGATGCGGTGTTGTTTGGTAGTGGCATGTTGACCCGCGATGTCGCCCAAGATGATAAATTACTCTCAAGGTTAAACCTTAATCCACAAACACAATTGATTGGTGGTCAATGCTCAGGGACTTTATTGATGTCGGTATTGGGGTTACTGAATCAAGTTCCAGCCTGTACTGATTTAATAACGAAGCCATGGGTAATTGAATCCGGTGTGACCATATTGGACCAGCCGTTTTATGCGGAAGGAAACATTGCTACAGCAGGCGGCTGCTTGTCATCCAAATATCTAGCAGCATGGGTTATCAGTAAACTCGCAGACCAAGCACATGCCGAAGCTGCAATTCACTATGTTGCGCCTGTTGGTGAGAAAGAAGACTCTGTGAATCATTGCATGTCGATAGTAAGTACTTACGTTTAAACTGATTCATTGCGTGCGCAGTCCTGTATAAGGTCCTTGATATGAATCTCTACCCATGGCATTTTTAGTCCAAATTGACTTTAGTTAGGACAAAAAATGGAAGACTTGATAGTCGCGTATTTTAGGGCATTGAGCTCATTCTTTAGGTATCTGTTTCAGTCGATATTGATTGAGTTCATTGGTTACGGAGCTGGCTGGATAGTCTGTAAAGCATTCACACTAGGGCGCTTCCCCCCATTGATTCCAACTGAAAAAGAGCGAACCAGAATCTCTTATATCGGAGCTATTAGCATCGTGTTGCTTCTGTTAGCAATTGGTGTGTTCAATAGTTTGTGATTCGGAGTGAGGATATATGAAATTTTACCCCGCGGAACAATACCAAGCGGCTTGCAACGAGCTGTTTATCCGATACGAACGTGACATCAAAAAGCTAATCCCTAACGCGAGAGTTGAGCACGTAGGCGCATCTTCTATTCCTTTTGCCGTGTCTAAGGGCGATCTAGATATTTTCGTAGGTATTGAACTTGGTATGTTGTAATCCACATCTGCTGATGATGTGGCCTTGCAAGTGGTCAGTGTTATTGACTATGAGTGGAACTTAAATGTTGATAGCCTAGTGAAGTTAGACTATCAACATTTATTGATTATGATTCTGCAGATTCTGCTTTATCAAGAACTGAATCGTTATAAGCTTTGGTGCCCTTGTAACCTAGGAAAAGCGAAACTATCCATAAAATAAATGATACTGGAGAAGCAATAACGGTGATCGCGCAAACTACGATGAGAATTAAGTTAACAACTCCCCACATGACGCTCCCTGCATACATCTGAGCGCCTCCTGGTATTACAAAACCTAACAGTAGCGCTATCATAGGATTTTTCATTTTGTTTTGTATGCGAGCTTGTTGAATTGCGTCATTCATAATTATGCTTCCTTATGCATTTAGTTGTTATTCTCGCACTCTATATCTATCTTATTTTTAGTCAAGAATTTAGTTAAATATTTGATTTGATTGATTGTTTTGTGATCTGATATTTGCTGGGTTAATGAGTCTTCCGGTTTTATTGTGTTTGGTTTATGGTTTGATCTGAGATATATAGGGAGGAATATCGCTCTATTGTTTATTACACTACTTTTTGTGCTGTTTTTACTTTCCCCTTACACTCTTTTCAAGTATCGAACCTAGTATCAAATTTCTCTTTGTTATACAGGCAAGTCTCTCATTATGAAGAACTTCTTTGATAGCGAACTCATGCTCTCTAGCTCCTTGAATTTCGTTTTGCTATCGCTTGGGCTAACGCTCCTTTTTCATCTTCCGATTTGGTGTGGGTTCAACTTGAGCCGACGAAAGTGGAAGCTCATGGATTATTTATGGCCGTTTCTAGCGGGTATCGGGATGCTGGGTGCAGTGTCTGAGATTCGTGCGAAAGTAGCGGGCGATTGGGTTGAAACAGAACAAACTAGAGCGGTCGCGATTTTAGAATCGGTTCAGCAGTTTTCTTTGGATAAATTAAGAAGTGATACCTGCACTGGTCAGCCATCTTTAGATAATCACGCTCAGCACCACGAAGCGTGTTTGTGGTATTTGAATACGGCGATCACGTTCAAAGATGTCGATTTTACCTTGTTACCCAACGCATCGGATTTTACGGTTCCTGCGCCTAGCGTGTCGCTGGTTGAAAGTGATGCAGTGTGGGTGGATGGTATGTTGAGTCAGTATGAGAAGCAGAAAAACCAATACATAAAAACCAGAGAAGCGCAGGTGAAGCAGCCATTAGAAAGCCTCTTCTGGTATGTGAGTCCTTACTTAGTCTGTTTCGCTATTGCTCTGCGCCTTACTAAAGTGACGGCAGAGCTTAAACTGGATAAGTGCGTAAACAATTAACTCGACATAGACAGCGCGAACGACAGTAAAATAGGCAAGGTAACCACACTTAGGAAGTTGCCGAACAACACCATAGATGCGACTTTAGGCGGCTCGACATTGAACCGTTCAGCGAACAGGTAGTTCATCACGGCAGGTGGCAGCATGGTGAACAGCACCATCATTTGTAGGTGCAGCGTTGGCAGCGGGATAAAGAAGTAGATGATGGCGAAGGCGATGGCACCAGTAAACAGCGATTGAGCCGTACACAGCAAGCCAACTTTGAGTCCGCTTAGCTTCAAGTTCACCATTTGCGAACCCAACGACAACAGCATGATGGGCACGGCTGCTTGGCCGAGTAGCGATGTTGCTTCGTAGATTGGATTCCATACTGCAATGCCAGACAGGTTGAGCGTCATCGCTAATGCTGCGGCTAAGAATATCGGCATCTTGAGGATCTGTTTGATCGGATTACCTTCGCTTAGTAGCGCTAAACCGACACTAATGTGCACGCATGCCGATACCACAAACAGCAATACCGCAGGGGCTAATGCACTCTCACCAAAGGTATAGGTGAACAGGGGAATGGCCAGGTTGCCACTGTTGCGGAACATATGTGGCGGCGCCCAAGCTTTGAAGTTGAGCTTAAAGATCTTACAGATTGGTATCATCAATAAAGCGGGCACCAACACCGCGACCAAAGAGGCGGTGATGAGTGGCAGTTGTTCGGTGTCGAGAGGCATGGTGGTCAGCGAGGCAAACACTAGCGCAGGAATACACACATCCATGTTGATGCGATTGATCGGTTTGAAATCGGGCTTGAGCCAACGACCCACCGCAAAGCCAGCACTGGCTAAAGCAAAAACGGGAAACAGAATGCTGACGACCTGTTCGAACATAGAATTCCTTTCTAGATTGAGTGCTTCCATTTAGCTGAGAAACGAATGTTTTAGAGAGACGCTAAAGTGAAGTATGAAGTCGATATGTATAAACATTAACCTATCAATATAATGACTTGGCGTCACCGAAGATCGTTGTTTGTGAACGGTTAATTTATATTTCTTTGAATGAAGCACAAAAAAGACCAGTGGCATCAGCAACTGGTCTTTCAAGGCTAGATAAATCTGGACGGATTTTTAATTAACGACGGCTGTCGCTGTCTAGCGATTGTTACTCGGTTTTCAGTCTAGCTAACGAGCTTTTGATAATCTTTGAAATTCACATCGTAGGCTTTCTCGCCGTAGATGTAAGTCTCGCTGACGGTTCTGTCGTCACCCAGGCTCATCAATACAAATAGCTTCTCTTCAAGCTTGGTCGCTTGTTCCATTCTAAAGCGCATCAATTGTGTGGCGTGTAAGTCCAACACCACGAAATCGGCTTCTTTTCCTACTTCCAAGTTGCCAATCTTGTCTTCTAAATGCAGTGAACGTGCACCACCTAATGTGGCTAAGAATAGCGACTTAGCTGGGTGCAATTTCTTATGTTGAAGCTGCATGATCTTATAGGCTTCACTCATGGTTTGTAGGATTGAGAAGCTAGTGCCTGCGCCGACATCAGTCCCCACGCCGACACGAATACCGTGATCTTCCATCTCTGGTAATCGGAACAACCCCGAGCCTAAGAAAAGGTTAGAAGTTGGGCAGAAGGCGATGGCAGATTCAGTATCGGCAAGGCGTTTACATTCACAATCAGAAAGGTGAATACCATGAGCAAATACCGAACGTTTGTGAAGTAGTCCGTAATGGTCATATACATCTAGGTAACTGTCGCGCTCTGGGAACAGCGATTTCACCCACTCGATCTCTTTCTCGTTTTCAGAAAGGTGAGTGTGCATGTACACGTCTGGATATTCTTCTAGCAGTTTACCTACAGTAGCAAGTTGCTCTGGTGTGCTGGTTGGCGCAAAGCGAGGTGTCACTGCGTAAAGCAAACGGCTACGGTTATGCCATTTTTCAATCAGTTCCTTGGAATCAGCATAGCCAGATTCTGGTGTGTCGGTGAGGTAATCAGGCGCATTGCGATCCATCAAGACCTTACCGGCGATCATTCGTAGATTACGCTTCTCAGCTTCTTCAAAGAATACGTTGACGGACTCTTTGTGTACCGTGCCAAATACCAGTGCTGTGGTGGTGCCGTTGCTCGCCAGTTCGTCTAAGAATAGCTTTGCCACTTTGTGTGCATAAACTGGGTTTTTGAAGCGTTTTTCTTCTGGGAAGGTGTAGTTTTCTAACCAATCAAGAAGCTGCTCACCGTAAGACGCGATCATCCCTGTTTGAGGGTAGTGGATGTGCGTATCAATAAAGCCAGAGGTGATCAGCTTGTCTTTGTATTCTTTTACTTCGAGTGTTTTAGGTTGGCGAGCCAATACCTCATCGGCATGGCCTAAGTCGACGACATGGCCGTTCTCAACCACTAAAACACCGTCTTCAAAATAGTCGTAAGACTCATCGATACCGACGTCTTTTGGGTCGGCGACGCTGTGTAAAATGCTGGCGCGATAAGCTTTGCGTTGCGTTGTCATGTTTACTTCCTTTTAATGACTTCAGCGACGTTATGGCCACTGAAGCTTTGCGACTTTTATTAGGCGATCTTCTCTTCCAATGGTGGTTCGCCTACGTCGCTTGGTTGACTGTGTTGCACGGTCAAATCCTGATTTCGATATTGTTTGGTTGGGCGCTTTTGTTCAAGTGCTTGGCCTTGATAGTGTGCGATCAGTTCACCAGCAACCGACACCGCAATTTCGGCAGGGTGTTTGCCATTCACCGCACTTATACCAATCGGGCAAAGCATGGTTTCAATTTGTTCTTGGCTATAGCCGCGTTGCTCTAAGCGGAAGTCGAACTTCTTGCGCTTAGTCAGAGAACCAATCATGCCAAAGTAACGGCTGTCTTCACGGTCAATAATGGCCTTAGTTAGGTCAAAATCGAGCTGGTGGTTGTGTGTCATCACGAGGTAATAGCTGTTCGGTGGCATGTGTTTCACTTCGCCAACCGGATCGTCTGAGACAAGCTTCTTCACACCGTGTGGTAGCGCTTCAGGGAACACTTCTTCACGTTCGTCAATCCAAGTCACGCGGAAAGGCAGGGTAGCTACAATATGCAGCAGCGCTTTGGCAACGTGGCCTGCTCCAAACAGCACAAGGTGGTTCTGCTGAGTGCCAATCGGTTCAAAGCTTAACGTTGCCATTCCGCCACAACATTGGCCTAAACGAGCACCGAGGTTGAAGCGTTCCACTTTGAGGGACTTTTCGCTGGCAATCAGCATCTCACGAGCCATTTTGGTGGCCACATGTTCAAGGTGACCACCACCAATCGTAGCGATGATTCGGTCACGAGTGACAAGCATTTTGGTGCCCGCATCGCGTGGAACGGAACCTCTGTCTTCAAGAACCGTCACCATCACACACGGTTCGTAGTTCTCTTCCAGTTTTGCCAGTTCGTGAATCCAATTATCCTTAAACATATGTCCTCCTAAATCCCTTCTATGCTTCCTAAGCTATCATGAGCCTTATTAAGCCGTTTCTGATTGAGCATCGACCGAAGTCGGAGCCGTTTCAGTGACTTCCTGAATCGCCATCAGAATACGTTCTGGCGTTGCAGGTGTGTTGAGCTTAGGAATCGCGCCATCGACGGCGACATAGCTAATGGCGTCTTTCAGTGCGCTCCATACTGACATACCCAACATGAAAGGCGGTTCACCCACGGCTTTCGAGTTGAAGACGGTGTCTTCTGGGTTGTTACGGTTTTCTAAAAGGTGCGTTCTGAAATCAATTGGCATATCAGCAACCGCAGGGATCTTGTAACTCGCAGGGCCATTAGTCATCAAGCGGCCTTGCTGGTTCCAAACCAACTCTTCCGTCGTTAACCAACCGACACCTTGCACAAAGCCACCTTCGACTTGGCCGATATCAATTGCTGGGTTCAATGAAGCGCCCACGTCATGCAAAATATCGACACGTAGAATCTTGTTTTCACCGGTTAGGGTATCGACGATAACCTCTGAACAAGAGGCACCATACGCGTAGTAGTAGAACGGGCGACCGCGTGCTTTCTCATGATCGTAATAGATCTTCGGAGTGCGGTAGAAACCAGTGCTCGATAGCGAGATTTGGTTAAACCAAGCCAGTTCAACAAATGAGTTGAAGGTCATGATCTCATCGCGGATCTGCACCATGCCGTTCTTAAATACCACCTCTTCAGGCCACACTTTGAAGTGCGAAGAAGCGAAGTCGATCAGGCGCTGCTTAATGGTCATTGCGGCGTTTTGCGCGGCCTTACCGTTGAGGTCGGTGCCCGATGAGGCTGCGGTTGGTGATGTGTTCGGAACTTTGTCTGTGTTTGTAGCGGTGATCTGGATACGTTCGACATCGACTTGGAACTCCTGTGCAACGATTTGTGCCACTTTGATGTTCAAGCCTTGCCCCATTTCCGTACCACCGTGATTCAAATGAATACTGCCATCGGTGTAGATATGGATGAGCGCACCTGCTTGGTTCAAGAAAGTCGCAGTAAACGAGATACCGAATTTCACGGGTGTGATAGCAAGGCCTTTCTTCAAGATAGGGCTTTGCTTGTTGAACTCGGCAATGTCTTTACGACGTGCGTGATAGTCACTGCTGCGTTCAAGCTGTTCGGTTATCTCAGGTAAAAAGTTGTCTTCAACGGTTTGGTAGTAATGGGTCACGTTACGGCCTTCTTCGCCGTAGTAGTTCGCCTTACGTACTTCCAAAGGATCTTTTTTCAGGTAACGCGCAATCTCGTCCATGATGTGTTCGATGGTCATCATGCCTTGCGGGCCACCAAAGCCACGGTATGCAGTGTTCGATGCGGTGTTGGTTTTGCATCGGTGACCAACCACAGTTGCATCGCCTAAGTAATAAGCGTTGTCTGAGTGGAACATCGCTCGGTCGACGATAGAACTTGATAAGTCTGGCGAGTAACCACAGTTACCTGAAACGGTAATATGGGCACCTTGAATCACACCATTGTCGTCAAAACCGACCGTATATTGATTGTAGAATGGGTGGCGTTTACCGGTTTGCTGCATGTCTTCACTGCGTAGCAAACGCATTTTTGTAGGTCGGCCTGTAAGGTGGGCAATAACCGCGGCCATACACGCTGGAGAGGCTGCTTGAGTCTCTTTACCACCGAAACCACCACCCATACGACGCATATCAATCACGACTTTGTGCATCGGCACGCCAATCACTTCCGCAACCAGCTTTTGAACTTCGGTCGGGTTCTGTGTAGAGGTGTAGACGATCATGCCGCCGTCTTCGGTTGGCATTACACTACTGATTTGAGTTTCTAGATAGAAGTGCTCTTGGCCACCGATCTCTAGGTCACCAGAGATCACGTGTTTCGCTTTTTTCAGTGCTGCTTTTGAGTCACCACGCTGTTGAGTGTGGCTTTCTGTTACGAAGTGCTCTTTTGCCAGCGCTTCTTTCACATCAAGAATGGCTGGTAGCTCTTCGTATTCAATAACGGCTGCGTGCGCGGCTTTGCGTGCGGTTTCTAGATCGTTAGCTGCCACAGCAATCACAGGTTGGCCGTAGTATTCTACTTTGCCATCGGCAAGCAGTGGGTCGCCCGGTAGGATTGCACCAATGTCCAATTCACCTGGTACGTCTTTGGCTTGAATGGCAATCGCCACGCCTTCAAATTCGTAACACGGTGATAAATCTATATTGGTAATGTTCGCGTGTGCTTGAGTGCTCAGGCGTGCGTAGACGTGCAGCTGATTTGGGAACTCTAGGCGGTCGTCAATGTATACCGCTTCGCCCGTGACTTGCTTGGCTGCACTGTCGTGTTTTACGCTTTTACCTACGCCAGTTTTTAGGTCTTGTTTTGCAATGGTAACCATCTCTTCGTGGGTCATCGCATTGCTCTTGTGAACAGAGGAATTTGATTTAGACATAAGACGTTACCCTTGTTTCGATTTGGTTGTTTTTGTTCTGCTGTTCAATGAAGTAACGACGCAACATATTGGCTGCCGACAATGAACGGTATTCTTGGCTGGCACGGAAATCAGATAGCGGCTCAAAGTCGTTATACAGTTCCTGCATCGCTAACTTAATATTAGCGTCTGTCCATGGTTTGCCTAATAACGTATTTTCACAACGCGCCGCGCGCTTAGGTGTTGCAGCCATACCGCCGAAAGCGATACGAGCGTAAGAAACCTTGCCGTCTTCGATTTGAATATCAAACGCACCACACACCGCAGAGATGTCGTCGTCTAAACGTTTAGACAGTTTGTAAGCTCGGAAGCTGTCGTTAGTTGGCTTAGGAATGATGATCTGTTCAATGAACTCACTCTCTTTTTGCGCCGTCACTTTGTAGCTGATGAAGTAATCTTCAATCGGCATGGTGCGTGACTCGTCACCGCAACGAAGTTTGATCTTTGCGTTAAGGGCAATCAGCAAAGGAGGGGTGTCACCGATAGGCGAAGCATTCGCTACATTACCGCCGATGGTGCCTTGGTTACGCACTTGCAGTGAAGCAAAGCGATGCAGCAGTTCACCAAAATCTGGGTAGTGTTTTTTCAATAGTGAGTAAGAATCACTGATAGGCAGGTTGGCACCAATGATTAGATCGGTGTCGGTCTCTTCACATACCTTCATGTCTTCAACAAGGTTCACGCTGATCAGTGTTTCAATCTCACGATGGAATTGCGTCACTTCCAGCGCTAAATCCGTACCGCCAGCAACCAGCTTAGCGTTCGGGTGGGCTTGAAAAAGCTTGGCCAACTCATCGGTGCTTTTTGGGGAAAAAGCGGTGAGGTGACCAAGGCGTAAGTTGGCCTCAGTGTCTTGAATGCTTTCTAGCTTCTTGATGGTGTTGCGTTCAAGTTCAGCAAATTGGTCGATCAAAGGTTGGTCTGTTGAAAGTGACATCGCAGCATCAACAATTGGTCGGTAGCCTGTACAACGACATAGGTTACCCGCCAGTGATTCCATGACGTCTTCTTTGCTCGCATCGGGTTTGTTTTTGCCTAGCGCAAACATCGACATGATGAAGCCCGGCGTGCAGTAACCACACTGTGAACCGTGAAAATCAACCACCGCTTTTTGCACTGGGTGCAATGAGCGATCTCGATTTTGCAGATCTTCTACTGTGATCAGTTGCTTGCCATGCAGCGCTGAAACGAACGTAAGGCAAGAGTTCACCGAGCGGTATTGCAGTTGTCCATCAACCACTTCACCCAGAACTACCGTACATGCGCCACAGTCGCCCGACCCACAACCTTCTTTTGTACCCGTCTTATTTATCTTGGTACGAAGGTAGTTGAGCACTGTCATATTTGGCGACAGATTATCTTCGCGTCTTATTTCCTGATTGAGCAAAAAAGTAATCAAGAGACCTCCTTGTAAATCGACATATTTCCATGTGTATTCTTTTTGACTTCTAGGTCAATAATTATCCATCCTGACCCTGCGGTCAACTATTTATTTACAAAAATGCAACAAAGATGGCTTGTCGTGAATTGTATACAATTTAATTTTGGTCATAGTCGTCTGTTTTATAAGGGTTTGGATTGAGATTGAACAGTTTTATGGTGTGAATGAATGGATAGCTATGTATACAAGATAAAGACAAGATTTATGGCACTGTTGGGAGTGATTCTGTAGAGGCTAAGATCGTTGTTGAGGCTAGAATAGACAGTGTTTTAGATGGATGTGAGCCGATCGTCGTCTTTATTTTTAGGATGAGAGGGCATAAAAAAGAGAAGCAAACGCAGGGGCTTACTTCTCTCCTGTATTGTTAATAAAAAGCTGTTAACAAAAAGTTGTTAACAGATGGTTATCAATCGTTTGTTGAATCGTCTATGACTTACTCTTAAGCAGATCTGAGAACACGACATGCAGATCACTAGAAGCTGTGCTGCTGTCTAGGTTGAGCTTCGAACGAATATGGCTTAGGTGTTCTTGCATCAACTCGACGGCTTGTTGTTCATTGCCTGACTCTATCGCATCCAGTAAGCCTGAGTGTTCATCTAGAGAACAGTTCGAGTGGTTGCCCGTTTCGTACTGAGCGATCAGCAGTGAAGTTTGCGATACCAAGCTGCGTTGGAAAGCCAGCAGTGGCGCGTTCTCTGCCATTTCAGCCAATTTGATGTGGAACTCACCAGACAAACGTAGGCCAGAGCCGTAATCGCCTTGGTCGAAAGCACAGTTCTCTTTCGCGACTAATTTTCTGCATTCTTCTATTTGAGCTTTGGTTGCGTTTTTCACCGCCAGCTCAGTGATAGCAATTTCCATCACTTCACGTGCTTTAAAGATTTGTTTGGCTTCGTCAACCGTTGGCGCAGCAATCACGGCTCCTCGGTTAGGACGGATCACCACAACTTGTTCTAAAGAAAGACGCAGTAAGGCACGGCGGATAATGGTGCGGCTAACGCTAAAGATTTCTGCTAACGCTTCTTCGCTTAATTTGGTGGCTGGTGGCAGCCTTTGTTCTAGTATCGCGTCGAAGATATGGCAGTAAACAACATCGTCTTGAGTCTGGCCTGTTACTTTTGTTTTTACACCTTTGGAGACAGAATTTTTGAGAGCTGTCATAGAGATAAGGACCCTTGTTTAGTCGAGTTGGGTTGGCCGAGAATAATTCATGAGTATTACTCTATATTGTATACATTTATCTATACAATGCCACTGGATGAAAGTGCGATGCACGCTTATTTGTTAATGACTTATAACATTTAGTTTGCAGGGAACTGTGTGCAATCTTGAGCTTTAAGTCATTCGCCCTAAAACTAGACGCGATTATCGCCGCAGCTGTACGCCACGATCTGGCTGATTTCGCTCAGGCTACGACCTGACTGTTGCTGCCATTCGTTGAAGGCTTTACCCGCTGCCAGTTGTGCTCGCTTGGTGTTACGACCGCTATCAACCACGTCTGTGCTGCGTAGGTGTGCTTCAACATCTGATGACAAGATGAAGGTATCTTTACCCATTTGGCGCAGAGTGTAGGCACCAGTGTTACCGCCTAATCGCTTGCCGTGTTTCTTCAGATAATCCCAAAGTTCAGTGATACGTTCTGATGGCCAGTCGGCAACCATTTGTGAGAAGGAATCCGCCTCACGCTTAGCATTGTGGATCATGGTGGCATTGGCAGGGATGGTCATCACCTTAGTGAGGTGGCGAATAATGCGCGGGTCTTGCGCTTTTTGTTCCCACATTTCATTCGGCAGCATCAGCATTTTTTCGATATTGAATTCAAAGAACACTTCTTCAAATTGCGGCCATTTCTTCCTCACTACATTCCATGAAATACCACACTGGAATACTTTTTCAGTAAAGGCGGCTAGCCAACGATCGTCGGTGATTTGTGATAGCTCAGCTTGTGAAAGGGGCGCACGAACAATCTTTTCGAGCTCGGCAGCTCCACCTTTACGGTGAGCAGCACGTTGATAAATAGTGTCGAATTTTTCTTGGGTCATTGGAGGTTCCAAACTAAAGCGATTCTTTATGATATGGGGACTAATTTCTATATGAAAAGGAGCTTAAGCTTCTGTCGCCAATTGAGCGAGAAAGCCACGCATGTAGTCGGTGCGCTTGTTGGCTTCTAACTTAGCGGATTCTGTATTCATGGTTTCAGCGAGCTTAAACAGCTTCACGTAGAAGTGGTCGACGCTGTAATGCTTGTCATCTAAGTCACGATGTTCAGCGAACGGGTCTTCGTGGTTATACAGCTCGGCATTAAAGCTCTGACCCACATACAAGCAGCGAGCGATGCCAATTGCTCCGAGCGAATCAAGGCGATCGGCATCTTGGACTATCTGAGCTTCTAAGGTTTCAGGTGTGATGTTGGCGCTGTAGCTGTGCGTGACAATGGCATGATGGATCTCATCAAGATAGGACGCGGGATAGTCGATAGATTTGAGGAAAGAGATCGCCTTGTCTGCTGCCATTTGCGAGCTTTTGGCTCTGTCTGGGTGGTTCTTGGGAAAGGTGAAACAATCATGAAGGTAAGCGGCGGGTAAAACGACTTCAAGCTTAGCCTGTTCTTGAGCACACAAAGCCTTAGCGGTTTTGACTACGCGCTTAATGTGGCTAATGTCGTGTGCTGCATCTTGTGTCATTTCTCGTTGTGCAAAATCAAGCAGTTGGTCTTCAAACTTTTCCTTCACGCGTCTCTTTCTCCCTATGTAGACGTTAGCAATCTTGTTGATCACCTAGCATTTATTTCACATCGACTTTAACAGTTTCAAGCGCGAGTTTTTATCTTTTATAAAAGGAATACCAACAAAAAAACCGACTCTGTGAGTCGGCTTAATAGAGGGGCTTGTCTACGTTGATAAAAGCATTATCAACGGCAGTCAGAGCTTAAGCTGCAGCTTGTTGAAGCTGTGCTAGCACATCATGCAGAGAAGGGCTGATGGTGTGTCCAAGCGCTTTCACTTCGTCACATGGCTCTACTAAATCAGGGATCTGGAAGCTGATCATGTTGGCTGCCATAGAAGCGCGAATTCCGTTGTTCGAATCTTCGAACGCTAGGCAGGTTTCAGGTGCAACACCTAAGCGTTCTGCCGCGAGTAAGTAGATCTCTGGGTGAGGCTTGCCGTGAGTCACTTCGCAGCCTGTGCTTAATGAGGTGAAGTACGAATCTAGGCCAGCCAGCTCAAGCTTCTTCTTTGCGATATCAAGCTGAGTGGAGGTCGCCACCGCGATTGGAATGTCATTCGATTTTAGCCATTCAAGCAGCTCAATCACGCCATCTTTTACTGGGATTGCTTGGTTTTTAACAATTGCACTGTAGCGGGTGCGCCATTCATTATTCAGCGCTGGGTAATCTAACCCTTCACCGTAACCATTTCGAAAAATCTGTTCGATGGTTTTTGCGTTACAACCAATGATGCCTAGGTAGACATCTTGCAAAAACGGAACACCTTGCGCGTGACATGCTTCTTCAAAAACCTGCATACAAAGTCGCTCGGTGTCGAGCAGCAGCCCATCCATATCAAAAATAGCAGCTTGAAAATTCATATCCGTGGTTCTTAATGTGTTGTCATCGTGAGGGCGGGTATTTTGACATAGTGTCTAGTGATAGGCGAGTCAACGTTCAGTAAGAATATATCCAATCGGCTCGGCAATATGCTTCTGCATGACTTTAAATGTGATTGATTGTGGTTGAAATAATATCGTTCAGTTATGAGCCTTGTGTTTTATAGGCCATCCAGATCTAACAGAAACAATTATGATTATTCCACATAACAAATCTAGCTTGTGCGTCTGGCTTCTTATTACATTTCATAAACTTACAGGTCGGTTTACGTGACCATAATCTTATAAAAAACAATTACCGGGAGCCTGCAATCATAGTGTGACCAAGCAATAAGTAAATGGCTGAGCTTAGGGAGAAAATAACATTAGTCCACATTTTTAGCAGGGTTGCTTATGTTGTATTTTGAGTTTCTATTTTTATTAGTCGTCCTTTATATCGGATCTCGGTATGGCGGTATTGGCTTAGGTGTTGTTTCTGGTATTGGTTTGGTTATCGAGGTGTTTGTCTTCAAGATGCCACCAACGTCTCCACCTGTCACCGTGATGCTGATCATCCTCGCCGTTGTTACTTGTGCTTCGATTCTCGAAGCGGCAGGTGGTTTGAAATACATGCTGCAAGTGGCGGAAAGGGTGCTTAGAAAGAACCCGAAACGCGTTACCCTGATAGCTCCGTTCGTGACTTACTCGATGACTTTCTTATTGGGTACTGGCCACGCGGTTTACTCCATCATGCCGATCATTGGCGATGTCGCACTGAAGAACGGGATTCGTCCTGAGCGCCCAATGGCGGCGGCGTCTGTAGCGTCTCAACTGGCTATTACTGCCTCGCCAATTTCAGCTGCTGTGGTGTATTACCTCGCGCAGCTTTCTGATATTCAACATTCTATTACTCTGCTTTCTATTTTGATGGTGACGGTGCCTGCAACGTTGTTTGGTACGTTCTTACTTTCTTTGTATAGCTTGAAACGCGGTAAAGAGCTGAACGATGATCCTGAATACCAAGCGCGTCTAAAAGATCCTGAGTGGAAAAAGCGTATCGAAAGCACCACAGCAACGTCTTTGGATGAAGTACTGCCAACTTCGGCTCGCAATGCGGTATTGATTTTCCTATTGTCGATTGTCGTGATTGTTATCGTGGCGATGGTGCCTGAGATCAGAACTATCGTAGACGGCGACAAGCCAATCAAGATGTCGGTGATCATCCAAATGATGATGCTCTGTTTCGGCGGTATCATCTTGCTGGCAACCAAAACTGATCCGCGAGATGTGCCAAACGGTGTGGTATTCAAATCGGGAATGGTGGCAGCGATTGCGATCTTCGGTATCGCTTGGATGTCGGATACTTACTTCCAATACGCAATGCCTCAGTTCAAATCTGGCATCGTGGAAATGGTGACCAACTACCCATGGACGTTTGCGCTAGCGCTATTCATCGTATCGGTTGTGGTGAACTCGCAAGCCGCTACTGCACGTATGATGCTACCGGTTGGCCTTGGCTTAGGATTAGACCCAGCCTTGTTGATCGGCTTAATGCCAGCGGTTTACGGCTACTTCTTCATCCCGAACTACCCATCAGATATCGCAACGGTTAACTTCGATGTGTCTGGTACCACTAAGATTGGTAAGTGGTACTTCAACCACTCATTCATGTCGGTGGGTTTAATCGGTGTCGTGGGCGCATGTTGTTTAGGCTACGCTCTGGCACAGATTTTTATCGCTTAATGTATTAGCTTTCTTTGAGATAGCTAAGACAACAAACAAAAACAGCGCCTAAATTGGCGCTGTTTTGTTTTAACAGGTTTCGTTTATTAGCTTTTAGGAGAGCTATTAACGTGGCTCAAAAGCCAAAGACTGAATCGCTTCTTCAATCGTTAGGAAGTGGATCTTCATCAGGCACACTTCAGCTTTCTGGAACTCGTGGTTTCGAATCAGTTTAGTCACGCTTTCAACCGAATACTGCTCAGCTCGTTTAGCTAAACCCAGTTGGTTTGAGTTTGATTGTAGCGAGTAGCTGTCGCCAACTGAATCGATGAGGTAATCATCTTCGCCCAAGATCATATCTGAGCATTCCACCTGGAAATCTTGTTCTGACGCGACGTAAATAAGCTCATCATCACCGTCGAGTTTTACCAAAGATGGCCAACTGATCATTGCTGCCCTTTCTATGTGCTGCTTACTGCTTTTAATAGTGGTGACGACAAGCAATTATATAAAAGTTATCGTCATCTGCTTTATACACTAATCGATTCTTGTCATCGATTCGTCTTGACCAAAAGCTAGACAGGTTGCCGACTAGTGGCTCCGGCTTTCCAATCCCTTCAAAGGGCGTTCTTTTGGCGGCTTCAATCAACTTATTTAGTTTCTTGAGCGTTTTCTTGTCTTGGGTTTGCCAGTATAGGTAATCTTCCCAAGCATTATCTGTAAATACAATCTTTCGATCATTCGTCATTATTCAATTCTCGAACGGTTGTATTTCCGGCTTCGAGTTGAGCAATGGATTCAGCTAATCTTTCAGCGTTTTTAGGCGAGCTCATTAGGTACAAGGTTTCTTGCATTGAATTAAAATGGTCAAGAGACATTACCACGGCATCTTCTGAATCTCGTCTGGTTATTACCGTAACATCAGAATCGTCTACCACTCTATCGAGCACAGACTTAAGGCTATTTCTTGCCTCAGTAAAAGAAACAATATTCATCACTTATTTACCCTGTTGTTTTTGGATATGTTTAATCTTTCAATATACACAGAATAGTTAATCATTCATGAATTAACTATTATACATGTTTCGCTTGTTGTACATGTTATCTCAGAGATTACACATGATCAACTTATGGTACATGTCACTCACTGTAAATCTGCAGAGTGTTACTGACTCAAAATGCTATTTACTTAAAGATCGGCCCAACGGCACGAAGTAACCTTGCAGCGCTTGATAAATCTCTTTGCGATGCGTGAGATCTGGATAGAGAGGGAACATATCCGGTTTGGTCGTGCCATCGACTAAGTAAGAATTCTCGATATCTGAGCAGGATTCAATCGTAGCTTCAAAGGCACGAGCCATCATTTCTGTTGGCAATGAGAAGTAACGAGCCGACGTTGCCTTGTCGGCAATGACACTGCGTGCCACGTAATCGTGTTTGTCCAAGTTATTGTCGCTAAGCAATGTGGCGTCAAACACAGACATCAAACTTTCATTTAATGGATGAGGTCGCACCTTTCTATCGTGTAACCAACAGTCACTGGCGAACAAGATTTGCTTGCGAGGACCGGATGTGTCACCAATCTCAAACGCTTTCTCAGCGATATAATGGTCAAATGCATGCCAAAACTCGTGTGCGAGCGCGCCAGCTCCGGCATTCTTAGCAAGAGCTAATTCTCTCTGGTTCGGGGCGTAGTGTGCTTGTACGCCTTTTCTTCCGCCACTGCCGAAAGCTAAGCCTAATGTGCCGCGAAGGCCAATTGCTTCTGGTGGCAAAGCCAGGATGTAAGCCAAGTCGGCTAACGAGTCGAATATCAGATTCGCGGCTAGCTCTTTCTCTTCTTTCGTTACCCAAGCGCCCACACGAATGCTGCCCATACCGAAGGTCTGTTTGATGTCCATGAATGACACCTGATCGCCATGTCGGTAGTCTGGGCCTTTGCGCGTTTTGTATTTAAAGTGGGTTAACTTCAAAGGGGTCCTTGGAAACAGACGTAAGAATGAATAGTGTGCTCAGTGAGATGCGCCTGTGTGAGATGCATCTCTTGGAATTAAAGGACGTTAGCACTTTTGATAGCAAATTGCCGAACAAAATTAGTTTAGATTGAGTTCGAAAGCTTCCCATGAAGTTGGGTTACCTTCACGAGTGAGTGGAAAGAGTGGCTGTTGTGGTTTTGCATAGCTTAATCGGTGCAGTCTTTGAGTTACGTGGTAGCTATCAAGCCCTGATACCGTGACCAAATCCAACGCTTCTAAATCAAGGTAGCCATCCGGCATCACGGCGCGTTTGGGTGCGTGAATCGTTATAACTTCACCGATCAACATTTGCGTTTGATTGCTTTCGATTGTTATCTGTTCTTTGAACGCTAACCCTATCTTTAAACTGCTCTCCAAGACGAAGGGAGCGGGGAATGTGTCGTCATAATAGGCCGTTAAGCCGACCGCGTTGAATTCTGAGACTGGTTTAGGGTAGCGAGCCGAGGTTTGATGGGCCTTTTTAACAAAGTCAGCACCAATGCTGTTAACGGTGAAGTACTTAGTTTCTAGGATGTTTTCTAGCGTATGACGTCGGCTTTTATCTGGGCGAACAATAAAACCAAGCAGCGCGGGATCAGACCCTAGGTGAATGACAGAGCTCACTATCGCAAGGTTTTCAAGCCCCTGTTTATCACAAGTACCAATTAGGTTGGCGCTTTTAAATCCAGATAGGGAGTTAACCAAACGAATGCGGTGGCGCGGGTTCATTGTTTGGATATCTTGTTTAGAAAGGGTCATGTCCTTCATATCTTCTCTTCTTCTCATTTATTGTTATCTTCGAGCATGCTCACTAACGGACTTATATGTACGAAGAATCCGCTTTTATCGATCAAAGAGCGCTTATTGGCCGTGGGCAGTTTGTCTCTTTTATCTCTGCTACAGCACAATGAACGAGATCCTTTGCATAGATTTACGTACGTTGACGTCCCTTTACATCACAGGAGCTAAAGTAATGATGTCGTCTTTATGAGTGTTAACAAATGAAAACAGTCCGCAATATCATTTGGGCAATGATTGCCACAATGTCAGCCTTTTGGTTTGCGATGGAACCGCAATTATTCGCTTCAAGCGATGTCTTTGAATGGCGCTCAGCCATGATTCAGTACTCAGGTATTTTGTCTCTGGTGTTAATGTCCATCACAATGATCTTGGCGATGCGTTTGCCTATGGTTGAGAATTGGCTGAAAGGTATGGATAAAGCATATCGAGTCCATAAATGGCTCGGTATCGGTGGTGTTGCACTGGGTGTGACACACTGGTTGTGGTACCAAATACCTAAGTCATTGGTGGTGTCTGGTGTGTTAGATAAGCCTGTTCGACACGATGGTTCAGGGCCGCAAGCTGTTTTGACTGGATGGGAGTTATGGGTCAATGAATTACGCGGTATTGCTCAGAGTATTGGCGAGTGGGGCTTCTACTTGTTGCTCATTTTACTGGTGGCGTCACTATGGGCGGCAGTGAAGTACAAACCGTTTAAATTGTCGCACCGTCTGATGTCGGTTGCGTACCTGTTTATCGCTTTCCACTCAGTAATCCTGCTTAAACGAGCGTATTGGGGAGAACCTATTTATTATCTAACTGTGGCATTTGCTTTGGCTGGGTCTATCGCAGCGATTTACAGTTTGTTGGGCTTGGTTGGGCGTCGTAATCGTCACTCAGCGACGATTATCTCGACTCGCTATTTTCCACAAGCTGAAGTGATGGAGCTGGTGTTAAAACCGGAGGCATCTTGGCAAGGTCACAAAGCTGGGCAGTTTGCGTACTTGCGTTTCGGTAATGAAGACCCGCATCCGTTTACCATTGTTTCTGGCAGTGATGATCCAGAGCTGCGCTTTTTGATCAAAGAGCTGGGTGATTTTACTAATGGCCTATATGAACGAGTGAAAGCGGGCGATGCGGTTACGGTTGAAGGACCCTATGGTCGACTTTATTTTGACCTAAGCAAGCCACAAATTTGGATTGCTGGTGGTGTCGGGATAGCGTCGTTTTTTGCAACACTTGAAGCGCTCAAAACAGAACGAGATCATCCTCGTATTCAACTGTTTTATTGTACTCGCGGTGTTGATAAGCAATTAATCGATGAGTTGTGGCACCTAGCACACGCGGTTGGTGTGAAGTTGACCGTGATAGATACCTTGCACTCACCGCGGCTAAACGCCGGAAGAATTGTCAATCAATGTGGCGACCTCAACGAGTACGAGATGTATTTCTGCGGGCCGGAGTTGTTCTCTACATCACTGAAAAAAGAATTAGACACCTATCAATTTGATATTGAAAAGCACTACCACGAAGAGCTGTTTGTGATGCGTTAAAGCCAACTATTGGAGCTTTGATTGTTAAATTAGTCAATCGGCACAGTGTAAAAAGGCGTAAAGTCACTCAATTTGTTATTGCAGCGGTTTGCTATTGAGCGATACCATATAGGGCTGTTTCTTTGGTAAAGATGTAATTATGTCAGATGAAAAACTCGCACTCGAATGGATGCGCCAACAAGCTCATAAAGTTGACCCATACGTTATCGATCCATCGTTTGATGAATGCGTTGAGTTGCTTGATCCTGCCTTCAAGAAAGGCAAGAGTGTTGCTCAACTCAAGTATCTGTTATCAGAAGCAGATCGCCGAGCGGGCGCGGCAGAACGTAAGCATGCGGCTTTAAAATACGCCAAAGAGAAAAGCCCAAATGCTGGTCAAATCTTGCGACTGCAAAGCAAGCTTCAACAAGTTCAGTTGGCTCTCAAGCTTGCCACTGGCGATAACAATATGACCATATCTCAGTTCTGTGCGGAGTACGATGTCTCTAAGCGTGACGGCAATACGGCATGGAATGAAAAGTTGGTGGAGCAGGGTAAGAGAAAGTAGCGATCTCTATTTCTATTTTTTGATTTAGTCGTTTTTCTATTGAACTTTAAATCATGCTCGCAGAGCCGTTAACTCGGTATCTTGAACCCCAATCATTGATATGCATTGCCGTGGTTTGAGCGCGGCGTATTGTCTCAACGATGCCCTCATTATTTTGGTGACGCACTCATGAACCTCTCCCAGATTGACCTGAATCTTCTTTTCGTTCTTAAGCATTTACTCGAAGAAAAACACGTCTCTAATACCGCAATGTCTCTGAACATGAGCCAGTCTTCGGTAAGTCGTACGCTACAAAAAATGCGTACCTTCTTTGATGATGAGCTGCTGGTACGTAAGAAGTATGGCTATGAGCTGACCCCAAAAGCAGAGTCGATTAAAAACGATATCAACACCGTTATTACTAACCTGGAAAAGTTGGTTCATAAGCAGTCGTTTGACCCAAGCAAGGTTGATAGTACTGTGAAATTTTATGGCTTACTGCCTCAAATTAATACCTTAATGCCCAAGGTGATCGCTAAGATCCGCAAAGAAGCGCCGAACATGATCGTGAGTTTAGATTCTGCGCCCAAGCGTCATTTCGAAGCCTTGGTCGCAGGTGATGTGCACTTTGCCTTATCTTCGCATCAGCCGCCTTCTGCTGAGCAAAATATCTATCGTATGACAGTGGCGAAGCGCACGTTCCGTTTGTTGATGAGCCGAGAGCACCCATTGGCGAATGAAACTCTGACCCCACAAAAGCTGGCGGAATATGATTTTGGCCAAGTCTCTCTACAAGGTGAGAAAAGGCTTTCTTTCGAACACAAATACCAAGAACTCGGTTTAGCCAATAAAAAGCAGCGCCTGTCTGCACCTGTGCAGTTGAGTAACTTCAGCTCGGCGCCAAGTATTGCTGCTGAAACCGACATCATCTTTCACCTTCCAACACCTTTTGCAGAAGCAGCGTGTCATGATCCCCGCCTGATCACCAGAGAAGTCCCAGAAGAACTCCACTTGAGCTTTCAAGAAGTTTATTTGTACTGGCACAAGCGATTTCATGATGACCCGATGTGTGAATGGGTACGTGAAATATTCAAAGACCTCTATGTAGGCAAAGATACGTACTCTTAAAAGAGAGTGACTTCTAGTTAAGTAAGCACCGAAGTCTGAGTGATTTGAGAGCCGTTATTCGCAACATCATCAGTTTCATATCAAGCATAAGATGAAGGTAACTATCCGTCTGGCGGATAGCGATATTCTATTTTGGCGATAGCATTATGCTTGAAGCGAATGATTTACGCCGCTCTAATTGAGAATGATTATTAAATGCAATCTCAATTTAAGTAGAGCCAAGATGAACACTATTCAAACGTTTACTCGTTCCCCCCTTTCTAAGTCTATAGCTGCTGCGTGTTTTGTATTCCCTGTGATGGGCTTTGCTAACGAACAAGTAAATCAAGTTGATACCGAAGCTTTGACCATTGAAGCGACGACTATGGAAACCATGGTTGTGACAGCAGCTGGTTATGAGCAGGTTGTCACTGAAGCGCCAGCGTCGATCAGCGTGATTACTCGTGAGCAGCTGGAAAACCGATCGTATAAAGATCTGACAGACGCGCTGCGTGATGTACCTGGTGTGATAGTGACAGGTGGTGGTTCGAGCCAAGACATTTCAATACGTGGTATGCCTGCAGAATACACGGCGATTTTGGTCGATGGACGCAAGCAGTCTGGCCGTGAAACACAACAAAACAGCAGTGGTGGCTTTGAGCAAGATTGGCTACCACCTCTAAGCGCGATTGAGCGAGTTGAAGTCGTGCGTGGCCCAATGTCGACGCTTTACGGTTTAGACGCGATTGGCGGTGTGATCAACATTATCACTCGTAAAGATTATCAAGAGTGGTATGGCAGCGTACGTGGTGAAACAACACTGCAAGAGAACTCAGACTCGGGCAATTCATATCAAAGCCAAGTGCATCTAGCGGGCCCTCTTATTGATGGCTTGTTGAGTGCTTCTTTCTCTGGTTTATATCAAGAGCGTAAGGAAGATGAGATTCTTTACGGATACGGAGGCAAAACATTAGAGAGTTACCGTGGCGCACTACACTTGACGCCTACGGATGACGATACTTTCTCGTTTGATTACACCTATCACGATCAAGAACGAGTGACGACGGATGGAAAATCGAAAACCACAGATTCTGAGCGTGTGAACAATCGTCAATCATTGGGCCTATCTCACTCAGGCAACTACGACTGGGGCTCGGGCACTTCATACATCAACAATGAAACGGTTGAGAATGAAGGCGGAGAAATGGAAGTGGAAAACCTGACTCTGAACTCACAATGGTCTATGCCTGTGCTTGAGGCGCACTACCTAACTATCGGCTTCAACTATACACGTCAGGAGCTGACAGATTCTGCAGAAGATCATGTCTTCAAAAATAACCAATGGTCACTGTTTGCGGAAGATGAATGGTACATCACCGATTCTTTTGCTCTAACAACTGGCCTCAGATTTGATCAAAATGACGTGTTCGAGTCTCATCTGAGCCCTCGCGTTTATGGTGTGTGGAGTGTCGACTCATATTGGACAGTGAAAGGCGGTGTTTCAACGGGATATCGAGCACCAGGCTTAACTGAGATGGAAGCGGGTTGGGCGCAAGACAGTTGTGGTGGCGACTGCTCGGTTTACGGTAATCCTGATCTAAAAGCCGAGACGTCAGTGAACAGTGAAATGGGCGTGTACTTTGTTGGCGATGCCGATTTAAGCTCGAACATCACCGTATTCTACAGTGACTTTAAAGACAAGATCGACAAGAAAGAGCTGAGCACTAACTGTGGCCGACGTGGTTGTGATTCTACCTACGTGAACATTGAAGACGCGATTACTTACGGTGCTGAATACACGATAAACAAAGGCATTACTGAGGCGATTTCTGTCGGTTCGACGTATACCTATACACATACTGAGAAGCAGTCTGGTGAAGATGAGGGTAAGCCACTAACACAAGTTCCTGAGCATTTAGTTACCGTAAATGCAGATTGGCAAGTACGTGATGATGTCCAATCTTGGATGCGAGTGACATACCGTAGCAAAGAGTCAGAACCGACAACGAGTAGTTCAAGAACACAATACGAAGCGCCATCAATTACTTATGTTGACTTAGGTGCCAACTGGTATGTGCAAAAGAACCTTAAGGTGATTGCTGGTATCTACAACCTATTTGATGAACAAACCGATTACGAAGAGTTTGGCTACGTTGAAGATGGTCGTCGTTACTGGTTAGCAGCAGAAGCGTCATTCTAGATAAGAGGTTTATAATGAAAAAGATAACAAAATTACTGATGCTTTCATTTGTTGGATTATCGGCTGCTAATGCTAATGCTAATGCTAATGCGGTATACACAGTAGAAAAGGACATCTTGTTTAAGACGGTAGAAGCACGAGAGATCAAGCTTGATCTCTACCTTCCCAAAACAGAAGCAAAGGTTGATGGAAAATATCCGTTGCTCGTTTGGGTACATGGCGGTGCGTGGAAGCGTGGCACTAAAGACGATATTCCGACTAAAAACCCGTTGTTGCTTAATTCTGTTTTGGAGGAAGGTTATGCGTTGGCTGCGGTCGATTATCGCTTAAGTGGCGAAGCAACTTTCCCAAAACCAGTCGCGGATATTAATGATGCTATTAACTATCTTCATGACCATGCTAACAAGTACAATCTTGCCGCCGATAACGTGGTTATGATGGGGCGTTCAGCTGGTGGTCATTTAGCGGGATTGGTCGGCGCAAGTAATACGTACGGTGACATTAGCTTTTACTCAGAACCTAAGTATCGAGTGGCTGGAGTTGTAAGCTTTTTTGGCCCGACGGACCTGCTGGAACTAGGTAATAAAGGGAACAGACCAACCAGTAAAAAGTCGTCGGTGTCACGCTTTTGAGGTGATATCCCGAGTGAAGTACCAGAGCTAGCGGCACAAGCTTCAACGACCAGTTATATAAACAGTGATGCTCCGCCTTACATTCAGTTCCATGGAACACTGGATAAGCGAGTGCCTTTAGCGCAAAGCCAGATCCTCAAACATGCTTTGGACAAGTACGGCATTGAGAATCAGCTGTTTATCGAGGAGGGTGTTGGTCATAGTGCTCCAATTTTTGATACCGATAAGTATGTACCGCATGTGATTGCGTTTTTAAAGCGACATTATCCAATTAAATAATCTCTACTTTTGTGACGTTACAACGCGCTAGAAAGCATTCATTGAGCCATTTAAAGCCAAGTTGATCACTAAGGTTCAACTTGGCTTTTTTATTGGAAGCTTTCATAAGTATCTGGATTCATTTCTAACTTCCCTTTTATGATTCGATCGTCATTTATTAGATCGAACAAAACCGTGTTCACCTTCGATAATTGAGTTATTTATCAGTTAAAGGTGGTGGTTATTGTGTGTTTCATCACGCTTTGTTCATAACTGACTCTAGCTTATCGACGACCTTGATAAAGGCTTCAATGTGCGCGATACACTATTTTTCGCCCATTAATCAATTTCACTTGTGACAAAGTTATCAGAATTATGCATTTTCGGTAACGCTCCCGAAATTATCGATCTATCATCCACTCAGATACAAAAGTGAAGTAATAAACACGACTGATTTCTATTTCTTCTTCGATATAGAGCTTATACATCAAAAGTATAAGCCGAAATGTGCTTACGAATTGTTTCGGGAACGTTTGCAAATAATCCAAAACAATTAACGTGAGAACATCAGAATGAAACGACACATTTTAGCGGTTGCTGTAACAATGGGGCTAATGACTACATCGGTATTAGCAAGTGAAGACGTTGCAGCATTAGAGCAACGTATTAATGAATTAGAACAAAGGGTTGCACAAACAGAGCAGGTCTCTACCGAGGCCAATGAAAAGGCTTCTTCGTTTGAGTTTCACGGCTATGCTCGCTCTGGGTTATTGATCAACGACGACCTAAACGGCGCGACAGGTACTGGTCCTTACATGACAGCGGCGGGTGCCATTGGAGCTCCAATTGGACGTCTTGGTGTTGAAGATGATCATTACGTTGAAGCGAACTTGATTCATAAGCGATTTGCAGACGATGGCTCTAGTGCTTTGTTTCGCATCATGTTGGCCGACAGTACTGAGACAAATAACGAGTGGACTGCCAGCGAAAGCCAGTTGAATGTGCGACAAGTGTATTCAGAACTGAACCGTCTGAGCATGTTCTCTGAATCTGAAGCGTTTTCTGAAGCAACGTTTTGGGCGGGTAAACGATTCGATCGCGACAACTTTGATATTCACTTTTTCGATTCGGATATTGTCTTCTTATCAGGTACTGGTGCGGGCGTTTATGACGTTCAGATGAGCGACAACTGGAAAGCGAATTTCTCTATTTATGGCCGAGATTTTGGTGAGATTGATAGCTCGTCAACAGATGTAGAAAACTACATTGCAACCATGAATAACCGTATTGGCCAATGGCAAGTGATGTTGAGCGGTATGACCTCAGCAGACAACGATAGCCGCCTAAATGGCGCAGCTGAAAGCGGTGTACACGCAATGTTTGCGTATCATGGAGACAACTTCTTTGGTCTGAGCGAAGGCTTCTCTAAAACGGGTATGTTAGTGGGTAGTGGCCTAGGTGCAGAGCTAAAAGGCATCGGTTCAAATGGTGATCTACTGGATGACGCGAAAGCCGTTCGCCTGTTTAGCTACGGTGTCACTCGCATTGGCGACAACTGGCGCTTAGCACCTGCATTAATGGCAGAGCATAGCCAAGACCGTTTGAAGAAGAATGACGAGTTCACATGGGCTTCTTTAAACGTTCGATTAGCTCAAGAGTTCACAGAGAACTTTGAGATGGTTTACGAAGGTTCATTGCAATACATGGATTTAGACAACTCGACAGAGCAAGCGAGCGGCGGTTTCTACAAAGCGACAGTTGCACCAACACTGAAGCTTTCAACTAGCACTGGTTTCTTTGATAGGCCTGAACTGCGTTTCGCTGTGAGCTATGTGGATTGGAGTGAAGACCTGAATGGTTACTCGATTAGCACTGAAGCAGATGCTGCAACGATGGGAGAGGGCGGCGAGGTTCTGTTTGCACTGCAGATGGAAACTTGGTTCTAATTGCTTGATATATCGTTTAGATAGAGAGTGTTACTCATGATGTGATAGTCGCATCACCAAATGCCAACCTTATCGTTTCAACTCGAAGGTTGGCATTTTTTATCTTGGGATAACCTGATCTCTGAAATAAATCGCTAGCAAGACTCTCGGTCAATAGTGGTGAAGGTCAACACCATCTTGCTCATTTCAAAGCCTTTTTTCTCAATACGGTCGAGTAGCAGCTTGGCTCCATTTTCTCCCGCTTTATCAAACGCATAGTTAAACGTAGACAGCGTTGGTGTGCATACTGAAGCGAGCTCATCGTCACCTACACCGAGCACCAATATATCCTTTCCTGGAACGAGCCCCGCTTCCTGAATGGCTCTGATCGCACCGATTGCGATACGGTCAGTGGCGCAGAATAGGCCGTCGAGCTTGGTGTGCTCCTTGAGATACTGCTTCGCCAGTTGGTAACCTGATTCTATGGTGAAGTCGCCACGGGCGTGAAATTGCAGTGTGAGGTCGTTAAATTGAAGCGATTGAGCGAAGCCTTCCGATCTCATCTTATCAACCGCAATATCATCACCTTGCACACCGATGAATCCCATATGCTTACAAGCTTTCGCTATGAGGCGATTACCCGCTTCAAACCCTACGCGAGTGTCGTCGTGCACAATGCTTGGGATGTTAAACATTGACCCGTCTTGACCAACCAATACCACGGGTACGGCAGAGCTTTGAATCGCTTTGACTAATTGGTTGTCGAGGTGGGTCGCGTACAGGATGATACCTTCAACACGCCTCTGGTTAAATATCTGAATATATTCAAGTTCTTTATTGTGTGTTTGGTGTGTGCTCGCTAATAATACATGCTTGCCCGCTTGCTCTAATACGGCGGTTAAACCATCGACACCCTGAGAGGTGGCATGGGAAGAAACCCTAGGAACAATCACGCCAACCAGGTTGGTTTTTTGGGACTTTAAGTCTTTAGCGACTTGGTTTGGGAGATAGCCACACTCTTCAACCGCTTTACGCACCTTCACCTTGGTCGCGTCTTTTACGCCATACTCATCATTGATTACTCTTGAAACCGTCGACTTGGAAACTCCAGCGAGACGAGCGACATCATGAAGACTAGCCATTATTCATTATCCAATTGTAATTTTAGTTTTGGGATTGTTTGCAAACAGAGCATCAAATTTACCTGTTATTAGGGGATTTTAACCCTGTCTTCTTATCCTAGGGAGATAATTTGAAGATCATTCTCACACTATTGAGCAGTTATCTTTGATCATTTGTTATTTCTAGGCAAAAATTTGTTTTGCAAACGTTCCCGAAAATTCAAAAGCTCAAATGATAATCCAATGGGGTATGTAATGAATTATCCAAAAATAGCAAAAGAGCTGCTTTCTCTATTAGGTGGTAAAAGTAATATCACCGCACTCGCACACTGCGCGACTCGTCTGCGTCTTGCGGTTGCAGACCAAGATAAAATTGATGAACAGGCGATTGATAACCTAGAAGGGGTTAAGGGCCAGTTTAAAGTGGCAGGTCAATATCAGATCATCTTTGGCTCAGGCATCGTAAACCAAGTTTATGCTGAGTTGGCTAAGCTGACTGAAATGACGGAAATGTCGACCAACGATGTGGCGTCTGCAGGTGCTGACAACCAAAATATCCTGCAACGCGCGGTGAAAGGCCTGTCTGATATTTTTGTACCAATCATTCCGGCGATTGTTGCTGGTGGTTTGTTGATGGGTATCTACAACCTATTGACGGCTCAAGGCTTATTCATTGATGGCAAATCTTTAATCGACGCTAATCCGGGTTTGACCGACTTAGCAAACATGATCAATACATTTGCTAATGCTCCTTTTGTGTACTTACCTATTTTATTAGCATTTTCAGCGAGTAAGAAGTTTGGTGGTAACCCATACCTTGGCGCGGCTTTAGGTATGTTGATGGTTCACCCAGACTTGCTTAACGGCTGGGGCTTCGGTGGCGCATCAGTGTCGGGCAGCATTCCGGTTTGGAACATTTTAGGTTTCGAAATCGAGAAAGTAGGCTATCAAGGTTCAGTACTACCCGTTCTTGTTTCTGCGTTTATTCTAGCGAAAGTTGAGCTTGGGCTGCGTAAAGTTATTCCTTCGGTTCTGGATAACTTGCTAACGCCGCTATTGGCGATTTTCATAACTGGTTTGTTAACATTCACGATTGTTGGTCCATTTACTCGTGATATCGGCTTCCTGCTTGGTGACGGCCTAAATTGGTTATACAACAGTGCTGGCTTCATTGGCGGTGCGGTGTTTGGTTTGATTTATGCGCCGTTTGTTATTACTGGTATGCACCATAGCTTTATTGCTATTGAAACTCAGCTGCTTGCGGATATCGCAACGACTGGCGGTACGTTCATCTTCCCTATCGCGGCGATGTCTAACGTGTCACAAGGTGCAGCGGCACTGGCGGTTGGTTTCATGAGTAAAGATAAGAAAATGAAAGGTATCGCGATTCCTTCTGGTGTGACTGGCTTGCTTGGTATTACTGAACCTGCAATGTTCGGTGTGAACTTGAAGCTTCGCTATCCATTCATTGCTGCGGTTTGTGCCGCTGCGATTTCAAGCGCGTTTATCACGATGTTCAATGTGAAAGCACAAGCACTGGGTGCGGCGGGTATTCCTGGCATCATCTCAATATCACCAGAAAAGATTGGCTACTACGTGGTAGGTATGATTATCGCGTTCGTGACTGCCTTTGCTCTGACCGTTGTTTTAGGTCTGCGCGAGCGCAGCAAGCAAAACATTAAAGCAACAGCTTAACGTTTCTCCCTAGAAGTGAAGCCCCCCTTTTCACTTCATTTCCTAAGCTTTGGGGTGCTAGCTAGGTGATTTGGCTTAGCTAGCCTTTTTATATTTTTACATGACAGCGTGAAGTGTCACCTTGCTTTTGGTTGCTACTGCTTTCGATTGCCATCGCTTTCGGTTGTCATGATTTTCAGTTTTAAGGTAAGAAAGATGAATCAAGTTTGGGTAACTGGAGACGCCGTCGTCGACCTCATTCCGGAGACTGACGCGACATTATTGAAATGTCCGGGCGGTGCGCCTGCTAATGTCGCGGTAGCGATTTCTCGCCTTTTAGGCAAAAGCGCATTTTTTGGCCGAGTGGGTAACGATCCGTTTGGCACTTTTATGGAAGTGACTCTGCAAAAGGAAGGTGTGAATACCGAGCGTTTGGTGAAGGACCCTGAACAACGCACGTCAACCGTGGTGGTCGATCTTGATGACCAAGGCGAGCGTAGCTTTACGTTTATGGTTAAGCCAAGTGCCGACCAGTTTATGTCTGTTGAAGACATTCCCGAATTTAAGAAAAACGAGTGGCTACACGTCTGCTCGATCTCTTTGGCTAATGAACCAAGCCGAAGCAGTACCTTCGAAGCGATCCGACGTATGAAAGCCGCGGGCGGTTACATCAGCTTCGATCCAAACCTTCGTGATGAAGTGTGGCAAAACCCATCTGAAATTAAGTCTGTGGTCATGAAAGCGGTTGAATTGGCTGATGTGGTTAAATTCTCAGAAGAAGAACTGGATTTCTTAACCGATTCAACTTCGATGGAACAAGGTTTGGCTAACATTGCAGATCTTAACAACACGCTTGTTCTGGTTACGCAGGGCGCGAAAGGCGTTTGGCGAGTATTTGAAAACCAAGGTGTGTTGATTTCAGGTCGCTCAGTGACGCCAGTGGATACCACGGGTGCAGGCGATGCTTTTGTTGGCGGTTTGCTTGCAAAGCTTTCTCAAGATGATGAGTGGAACAATCAACAAGTCGTCGATTCTGCAATTCGGTGGGCGAATGGGTGTGGTGCACTGGCGACCACGCAAAAAGGCGCAATGACCGCACTTCCAACGCAAGAAGCTCTTACTCAGTTTATTCAAAAAGACTCTTCAAATACGAATGCCGTAGAGGAGAGTGTATGAGTTTGAACTCGAACTGGACAGTAGAGCAAAGATATCGCCGTATAGAAGATATTTCTCTAGAGAGTATTGATGCGATGGTAGAGCTTCGCAAACAAGACTCTGGCTATCCAAGCTACCATATTGCGCCTAAGTTTGGTCTGCTTAATGATCCGAATGGTCTGTGTTTCTTTAATGGTGAACACCACCTATTTTACCAATGGACGCCAGTTGGCCCCGTCCATGGTATGAAGTACTGGTACCACCTTTCTACCAAAGACTTCGTTCATTTCGAAGACCACGGCATTGGCTTGCACCCAGACCAAGATTACGACTCTCACGGTGTTTACTCTGGTGGTGCATTGGTTGAAAACGACAATGCATTGTTGTTTTTTACAGGTAACAAGCGCGATGGAAATTGGTTGCGAGTGCCAACTCAATGTTTTGCCAAGATGTCTGCTGACGGCAAAATAGAAAAGCACGGCGTGGTTATCGAAAACGATCACTACACCGAACATTTCCGAGACCCAAAAGTGTGGAAACAGGGCGGCGATTATCTGATGGTTGTGGGTGCTCAAACGCCTCAAAATACTGGCTCTATGGCGCTATATTGCAGCCGAGACCTGATGAATTGGCAGCACAAAGGTCCAATTCAAACTCGTTACAACAACCTTGGCTATATGTGGGAATGCCCAGATTTCTTTGAAATAGAGAATCAGTCGGTGATGCTGTTTTCTCCACAAGGTGTGTCTAGCGAAAATCCATACGATTTCAAAAATATCTACTCGGTGGCTTATATCGTCGGTGACCGCCTAAATCTCGATTCGGTAGAACTGGAAAACCACCAAGATATTGCGCAGCCAGATTATGGCTTCGATTTCTATGCACCACAGACTTATTTAGATGATACAGGCCGCCGTATTCTGATTGCTTGGATTGGTCTGCCTGAGATTAATACACCATCTAATGAGTATCAGTGGGCGGGCATGTTGTCGTTACCACGCGAACTTCAAATCCAAGATGGCTATCTTGTTCAGTCTGCTTTACCTGAATTGAAAGCGCTACAGGGTGAAGCTGTGGTGGTTGAAAATGCTCTTGAATTGGATACAACCAGCTTCATGGTTGAGCTCGAAACTGATACTGACGAGTTTGAGTTTACACTTACTAACGTTGCGGGTGATAACATCGTATTCAGTGCTACAGAAAAGGAGTTCATGCTTGATCGCAGTAAGATGTCTCAGCTCTACGCGGAAGAGTTTGGCTCAGTGAGAAAAGCACCGAGGTTGAGCACCAAGCAAATCATCGAGGTTTATGTTGATAAGTCAGTGATCGAAATCTTTATCAATGGCGGTAAGCACACAATGACCAGCCGTTTCTTCATTGATGACTTGAGTTCATTGTCGATGACTGGTGACGTGAACACCGTTTATCACTCGATGAACCCAATTAAAGGGTTGGACAACTAACCTCCGCTTATCTCCATCAAGAAAGCCGCTGATCATCAACAGCGGCTTTAGTTTGGTCTGCGACATCACTATTGTGCTAACTCTTTGACCTTGTCCATTCCCCGTAGCCCTGAATCTCAAGTCCATTTAGAACAAACAACCAACGCTAAGGTCGAATGTTATTGAAACTGACCTTCTGCGTTCCGTCATCTTTATTCAATAGCTCCACCACATCGCCTTGATAGTAATACGGTTCCATTGGCATCTCGCTGTTGGTCGGCCTTGCGTAATGCAATATTGCTGGCTTCGCGTCAACTTGCTGAGCGAACAAATAGCCAATCAGCGCATGTTCAAACTGGTGATAACCGTTGCCCCAATGGAAAGCTTTGGTGCGTTTTGGGTCAAGCCCGACACCGCCGTATTTGTGGTCGACCCATACATCATGAAAGGTCGGTAACGTGTATTGCAGGACGTCTTTCATCGAACCATCGACAAGTGAAACCGTCATTGCTGCTTGATCAAGTTCCGCCCACTCCCATGATGAAGCCCACTCACTGTGCGGTCTGCTTTGCCAGCCAGTTATCTCTTGTCCTTTCCAGGCTTTCTGAAGTTCCTCGCCATAATATTGGGAGACACTCACGAACTCTTTCTGATATTGCGCCTGATCCAAAGTGTATTTCATACCGTCTAAACCAAACTCCGACCATTCAGAGTTATTCAATGTTTGGCCTGTAAGGTAAGTCATCCAATACGCTTTGATGGTGTGTCCAAAATCATTGTGATTAGCATTCGGCATCATCGCTGCTTTATCGTGAATTGCACCGTAGAAGCGTTGTTCATCTTCAGAATGGTATTGGTCAATCATGGCTTGCGTGAGCCAGTTTAAGTCATCAAGCCATTTTGATTTGATGGGCTCTTTGAGCAGAGGAGCGACTAACAACAGGTAGCCGTTTATTTGATCAAGTTGCGCAACCAGTTCACGTCGTTTTGCACTGCCATCTTCACCGTCGGCGAGTACCCAAGCAAGACCGCTGTTGTCGCTAAGTCGATATTTATCAAAGATAAAAGCTTGTTGGGCGATGAGTGCTTCTTCTACCTTTTTGTCTTGGGTCAGGTAGTAGTACATGGCAAGGCCAACTAATGCATACGCTTGATCTTGAGAAGTACGCTGCTGCCAATTCTGGCCTACTTTCCCCTCTTTTGTGTAGCCGATAAAGCCGCCGTTTTGCTTATCTTCTAGCTGATCAATGATGTAGTAGGCTCCTTGCTTGGCAAGCGCTAAAGCCTGCTTATCGCCACTAAGGTGGTAGAGCACGCCATAGGCATAAGTTTGACGTGACTTCATCCGCGTAAACTCTTTGCCAAAGTGTGGCGTGATCCAGCCTTTGTTTAGTTCATGGCACACATCAGAAACATCGAGCAAGGTACCGTCATCACAGCGGAAAGTAGGGAAGTTTCCTACCGGTTCTCCTTGAGCGCTAGGCATTAACCAATAAGGTGCAAGCCCTTCAGTCGCATGGTTGAGCCACTCTTCTCCAGAAGGAAGATGGGCGTTGGCAGATACGGCGAAGCTAGTAATACTGAGTAATGCGATCGTTGCTCGTAACATGATGTTTATCTTAACTATTTGAATTTCTTTGAATATAAACAATCACATCTGCACATTGTGATTAGGCGATCACAATCGACCAAATTAATAAGGTTTAGATAAAAGCTCACAGACTAGTGAGCTTTGGAAGTGTGTCTTGTATTTTATACTGGCTTGCCCGCCTCATCTTCTTCAACCACATCGGTTTCTAAGCTTGCCTCTGCCAGCCATTTTTGTATCGATGGACTGTTAAGCACACGTTGTTGATACTGTTGGGCTTTGTCCGAAAGCTGGATGCCATAGGTTTCTACACGTAAAGCCACAGGTGCAAACATCGCATCGGCAATCGACCATTCACCAAACAGCCATCCCTCTGGGTATTGCTCCATCTGTGTCGACCAAATGGCGTCGATACGAGCGATGTCTTTAAGTGCGTCTTCACTCAGTGTGAGCTTTCGTTGTGCGCGGCAGTTCATCGGCATTTCATTTCTGACGGCAAAGAACCCAGAGTGCATCTCGGCGGAAATTGCTCGGGCATGGGCGCGTTCTTTCACTGAGCTAGGCCACGCTGCACCGTCCAAATAGGCATCGTTAACGTATTCGAGAATCGCCAATGAATCCCACACCGCAACATTACCATCAACTAGGGTTGGAACCTTGGCCGTTGGCGTCACTTTCGCCAGAGTGTCGTAAAAATCAGAGGTGAATAGCTTGAGCTTGATGACTTCTGTACTCAGGTTGTAGTTGTCGAATATTAGCCATGCGCGCAGTGACCAAGTTGAGTAGTTCTGGTTTCCAATATAAAGCTGCATCGTTGCTTCCTTGCGTTTGGTGAGTATGCTTTTGAGCTTAGGGGATTGTATTGCGGAGCACTAACGGATAATTTTGATGCAATACATTAATAAAAACGATGGGTGGTGATTTCAATATGGATATTGATGCTTTGCGAGGCTTTCTCGCGTTTGTGGAAACCAGTAGTTTCACTCGTGCAGCGAAACAGATAAATCGTACCCAATCGGCATTCAGTGCTCAGATGCGTAAGTTGGAAGAAGAACTCAACGTCACTCTTTTCCAGAAAGAAGGACGTAATTTAATACTGACTGAAGCTGGCTTAGCGCTGCGTTCTCATGCCGAACAGTTGGTCGCCCTTCACAATACCGCACTTAAGCAAGTAAAGCGTTACGAAGACAAACAACCTCTGCGACTCGGCTGCCCTGAAGACTACAATGACACCATTCTGCCGAAAGTGATTCACCTGTTGCAGAAAGCAGAACCCACCTGTTCAATCCAAATATTCAGCCTGCCCAGCATTACGCTGAGAGAGTGGTTGGATGACGGCAGGCTTGATGCGGCGATTGTCACCCGAGCGCCCGATAGTGAAGAGGGTTACTGGCTCACTCATGATATCGGAGTATGGATAAGCAGCCCTGATTATGTGTTCGATGAGTCTAAACCAGTGCCATTAGCCTTGTTTCAGACCGATTGTAAGTACCACGCCGCGGCAGTGAATGGCTTAACCAAGCAGGGCACGCCTTATCAGTTATTGGCGTGTAGCAATACTGCTTCAGCGCAGCGAGCGATCGTTAAAGCTGGATTAGCCATTGGCGCGATGGGTAAGCTGAGCGTGACTTCAGATTTGAGAATCCTCGATGATATGCCACCGTTGCCTTCGGTCGATATTGTGCTGATCCTAGCGACCAAGCATCACCCGGTATTGGATAAAGAAGTGCTCAATCAACTTGTGGAGTTGGGTTCTGAGTAGCTTAGGTTCATCTTCCTATTGGAGGATTCCCAAGCTTTTCAATTTTCGATAAATGGTATTGCGGCTGATACCGAGTATTCTCGAAGTCTTACTTATGTTGCCTTGGTTGGCTTGATAAGTTTGCAACAAGGTTTCTTCAACGGTGCTTCTTAAATCGTTACTCGCTGTACCTTTTATGGCATTAGAAGTCATTAGCTGATGCTGATTATCGTGTGCTAATGACGTGAGATGTTGAGCAAGGTGGCTGGGCACATGCTCGAGTGTGAGTTGGGGTTCATCACTTGCTAATAGAGCAGCAACCTTAAGTAAGTTGTCTAATTCGCGGATATTACCCGGCCAAGAATAGGCGCACAGTAAGCTCATCAAGTGCGGGCAGATTGTCTGTTCGTCTTCGGCGTATTTACGATGAATGTGCTCGATTAAAGCGTGCTTGTCTTGTCGGTGTTGTAGGCTTGGCAAGGTGAAGGCTAAGCCATTGAGTCTGTAATACAGGTCTTGCCTAAACTCACCTGTTGCGACTAACTGCTCGAGGTTTTTGTGAGTTGCAGCGATGATCTGACAATCGACTTGATAGCTTTGATTAGAACCAACTGGCACCACGGATTTGTCTTGCAGAACATGCAGTAGTCGGCACTGAGCTTCTAAAGGCATGTCGGCGATCTCATCTAGAAATAGAATCCCTTTATCTGCTTGACGGATCTTACCTTGGAAGCCCTTGTGGCTTGCTCCCGTAAAGGCGCCCGGCGCGTAACCAAACAGTTCAGATTCGATAAGGTCTTTAGGCAGCGCGCCACAATTTACCGCTACCAAGGGCGAAGACTTACGCTGGCTTTGCTTGTGCAGCGCTTTAACAAACTCGCCTTTGCCAACTCCTGTTTCTCCTAAGATCAACAAACTGATCCCTTTATCGATTACCTTGTTGGCTTGCTGCCAAGCGTGTTCGATTTGTTGCTCGCCATGGTGCAAATCACACGATGCTGAAATGGAGCGCGTGCGTTTGGTGGTTGGTTGTTTGAGGTGTTGTTTCTCAAATACAAAAGGCGTGTCTAATGAGGTTCGGTTGAAGAGGGTATCGATACTCTCACCGACGATCGAGGTTTGATCCAATAGTTGAGAGGCGACCTGATTGTGTGCCACCACCTCCCCAGCTTCATTGGCTATTACAATCCCTTGCCAACCACTGTGTAATAACGATTTCTCACATGCGAGGTCGATGCGAGTGGTGCCTTGTGGGATGTGGCTCAGTAGCTGGTTTTCAACAAGCTGAACCATATTTTGAACCAGTAGCTGCACCGAACTGTCGTGCTGTTGCTGCTCACTGGTAATGTCCAATACGCCAACCATGTTCCCTTGGTGATCAAACACAGGGCTTGCTGAACAGCTGATAAATCGATGCTGGTGGATGAAGTGCTGCTCACCAATGATGGTCACGGGTTTAGCTTCAACAATCGCGGTGCCAATCGCGTTGGTGCCCTTAAGTTGTTCCTGCCAACACGCTCCTGAGCTGAGTGCAATTGATGTCAGCTTCTCCTTAAACCGCTCCTGTCCCCAACTCGCCAGAATCACCCCTTCAATATCGGTCAGAATCAAACGACTGTCGGTACGAGCAAACATCTGATTAAACAAAGGCAGCGCATTGCGTTCGACGATGTGGATCAAGTCAGCCGATTGATGACGTCGCTGCTTAAGAATCGATTGTGGTAGGCGAATGTCTTCAGGAAGTCGTCTCTGTTTTAGACCCGCTTCTGTGCTGCGGTGCCAAGAGGACGAAAGCCAATCTGAGGTGTTTGCTTGTTGAAGGTGCATGACTGTTCCATGTCGTAACAGTGAGAGTGTACCAAATTGGAACAGTTGAACATTGGAGTGGTTTCCATACGTCCGTTCAATGCCAACTCACTTTGGGTTGTAAACGTTTGGTAATCATAGTTTTACAATTTATTAACAACAAGTTTTGAAGTTCTGGCGTGTGATTTGCGTTGTTACTGTTGTGAAGAAAACACGAAGTATCAGTGTTTTAAACAGAAAGCATAAACATGGGCGTCTCGCCATGAGTTCTTTTCTCAAGGGGAGCCGCCACAAAAATAAGACAGCTCTAGCTCAATAACGAATATCAAATCGAAGAAGGATCTAACTATGATTTACGCACAGCCGGGTAGTGACAACGCAGTGGTGAACTTTAAAGCGCAATACGATAACTTTATCGGTGGCGAGTGGGTGAAGCCTGTCAGCGGCGAGTATTTTGATAACACTTCCCCAGTGAATGGTCAGGTGTATTGCCAAGTGGCACGTTCAACAGAGGCAGACATTAGCTTGGCACTCGATGCGGCGCATGCGGCTCGTGCTAGTTGGGCTGCGACCAGTGTGACAGAACGTTCCAATATCCTACTTAAAATTTCCGATCGCATTGAAGCGCACCTAGAAGAAATCGCGGTGGCGGAGACGTGGGAAAACGGCAAGCCTGTGCGTGAAACTCTAGCGGCAGACATCCCGTTAGTTGTTGACCACTTCCGTTACTTTGCAGGCTGTATTCGGGCGCAAGAAGGCAGCGCAGCCGAGCTAGATTCAAACACCGCGAGCTACCACTTCCCAGAACCCATCGGTGTGGTGGGGCAGATCATTCCTTGGAACTTCCCGATTTTAATGGCGGCTTGGAAATTGGCGCCAGCACTGGCTGCGGGTTGCTGTGTTGTGATGAAGCCAGCGGAGCAAACACCGACATCGATCTTAGTGATGATGGAGAAGATCGCTGATCTTCTACCTGCAGGCGTAGTCAACATCGTCAATGGTTTTGGTAGTGAAGCGGGTCAAGCGTTAGCAACCAGCGATCGTTTGGCGAAATTGGCATTTACCGGTTCGACAGAAGTCGGCCACCACATCCTGAAATGTGCCGCTGAAAGCTTGATTCCATCAACGGTTGAGCTTGGCGGTAAGTCTCCAAACATCTACTTCCCAGACATCTTTAACCATGAAGACGAATACCTTGATAAGTGTGTCGAAGGCATGTTGCTGGCGTTCTTCAACCAAGGTGAAGTGTGTACCTGTCCATCACGTGTGCTGATCCATGAATCGGTCTACGACAAGTTCATCGCCAAGGTGGTCGAGCGTGCTCAAACTATTAAACAAGGTAACCCGCTAGATACTGATACTCAGGTTGGCGCACAAGCTTCAAAAGAGCAGTTCGATAAGATTCTGAGCTACCTAGAAATCGGTCGCCAAGAAGGCGCTAAAGTGCTGACAGGTGGCGAAGTTGCGCAGCAATCTGATGATCTCGGTAATGGTTATTACATCCAGCCAACCATGCTGGAAGGGCACAACAAGATGCGTGTATTCCAAGAAGAGATCTTCGGCCCTGTTATCGCGGTGACGACGTTTAAAGACGAAGCTGAAGCGCTAGAGATTGCCAACGATACCGAATATGGCTTGGGTGCAGGTGTATGGACGCGTGATGCAAACCTAGCGTATCGCATGGGTCGCAACATTGAAGCTGGACGTATTTGGGTGAACTGCTACCACGCTTATCCAGCACATGCCGCGTTTGGTGGTTATAAGAAATCCGGCATCGGCCGTGAGACACATAAGATGATGCTCGATCACTACCAAAACACTAAGAACCTATTAATTAGCTACGATACTAATCCGTTAGGCTTTTTCTAAAATAGATAGGTTCTAGAACAGTCTAATTAGGAAGTCACTAGCAACGAGATGGCTTAAACAATATAAGTAAAATGAAAAGCAAAACGCCAAGTTCTTATGAGCTTGGCGTTTTTATGTTTGAATCGCTTTAGTTTTTCGAAAAGAAGATCTCTGGCTTATGGTTCGGGCCATAGTTGCCTTCTAGTTGGGTAAGTTCTAATCCTTGTTTGCCTATCAAAGAGCCGACCAATTGGCGGTTAAACGGGTAGCTGTCGGGGTTGTTAATATATTCTTCAACATCTATCCATTTAGCTTCTGCAATTTCATCAGTGTCTTGAATCGCAATTTCTTGAGTTTGAGCGATAAGGTGACAAATAAAGTAGAGGTTTGATTTACCGAATTGATACGGGTGTCTTGTCGCCATGCCAACCACAGAAACGAACGTTGCCTCGATACCGGTTTCTTCCAAGGTTTCACGAACCACGGATTCTTCAATGCCTTCACCCAACTCAATATGACCGCCCGGTAATTTGTAGCCCGTCATGCCGTGTTCTTTAATCATCAGCACTTGGTTGTGTTCGTTAGTGATTAACGCGCCAGCACCCAAGGTGTGGGTCGGAATGAAAGGCACAAACTCTACAATCTCGGATTTGTGGATCAGCGTAATCTCGTCTTCTAAGCAGTTGTGAAACACAAAGCCAAGCTCAGTCGCCACCGGAATAAGGTGCGAGAGTGAAATAGGTAAGCTAATCCAAATGATGCCTTTGTTATTCTGCTTTGAAAATTCGGTGATCTCGCTGAGTTCGGCATTGAATGAGTCAACATCGTGAGGGGCTGTTGCTGGGTCAATGATGATGCCGTTAAATTTGTCGAGCGTAAATTCCACGGGTGATCCTTTATTATTTTGATTTATTGGGCGTCGAGCATGGTCTGAGCTTATCGTATCTAAAGAGCTTATAACACCTTGAGAGCAAGGGCTGCAGTGAATCAAAAGTAGGCAATGCAGTTTATGTCGAACGGGTCGGGATAAGTGGAGGGTGTTGCTAGAAACAAAAACTGCGCTTGGAAGCCAAAGCGCAGTTTTAAAATGAGGTTTATTGCAGTTCGATTTTAACGAATATAGTTCGCGTTAATACTCACGTACCAGTGTTGAAGCTTGCCATCAGATTTCTTGATCCACAAATCGTTGGTGTAGCTATCAATCTTGCCGTTAACCGTAAGGTTGAATGTGTTCTCGTCGAATTCGCCAAGCTTCACGAACTGGTCCGTGGTAATCAGGAATGGGTCCATGTCGTCTACACCAACCACATCTGAAATCACATAGTAGTGGTAAGTCAGCGGCTTGCTCGCATCATTCGGGTTGCTGCGATACGCAACAAGCTTGAATGGTTCCGTTAATGGAACGTCGAGCGTTTGCTTGTCCATGGTCGCTGGAATTGGAATAAACAGCCAAGCGGTAAACAGACCGCTCAATAAAACCATCAGGAAGAAAAGAGTCTTAATTGCTTTCATAGCAACCTTCAAAATATGGGGGATGTTAATGGGGCTATGGTAACTAGGGAGAGTAAAGATGCAAGCTCTGTTATTACCCTATCTTATCACAGCTTAATCTAGCGCAAAGAAAGCGGTTCGGTTAACTCGAAATGTAAACACGAGTGCTTAACTCTTGATTATGGCTTAAGAGAATTCGTTATTTGAACCAATCTTGGTTTTTAACCAGTCTCTCGAAACAAGGCGAAGAACTGTCGCGAAATGACCTATATAGATAAAATTCAGTACGATAAGAATAGCGCATGAATATTTTTTGAGCGTTTTCTTATGCATTTAAATCCACGGTTAAGTGGCGAATACCATTCTTATGTCGATCACTCATTTCGTATCGATTGTTCACTTGGCTCCAATCCATTTGGCGCACCAGAAATTCCTGAACATGTGATCAAAGATATTATCTACGGTATTGATAAGTACTATTGCCACAGGGAGCTTTCGGAGCTGACTTATCTGACTCGCCAGTTTATTGGGATTGAAGATTGTCGTATTACGTACACCACGGGCTCTCTTGGGGCGCTAGAACTTATCTTCAATAAACTTATCGATCACAACAATCGCACCATGATAGGCATTGGCCCTCAGTTTGTTGAAGCAGTATCAGAGTTCACTTTGGTGGGCGGGAAGTACCAGTCCATCAACATGTTTGATTATCAAAACGAGTCGGATCTGTTCGGTGTGTTGGCATCAAAAATAAGCAGTCAAAATCCTGCCTTGGTGTATATCGATAATCCCAACAACCCAACGGGTCGAATCTACGACAGAGCTTATCTGGTCGAGATAGCGAGAGTATGTGAGCGTTCTGGCGCTATTTTGATTGTCGACGAGGCATATGGTGAATACCTGACCCCTGAGCAGTCTATGCTCGATCAGACCTTAGTCTTGGACAACTTAATAGTTTTACGAACCTTTTCTAAAGGTTTAGGGCTCGCTGGGATTCGACTCGGTTACTTAGCCAGCAGTGAAAACCTGACTTCTGCAATCGAAGCTGCGGTGAGTGTGTTTACGCCGACTTACCCCTCAATAAAAATCGCATCGGCGACCTTACCCAATGCAAAACACTTCTTAGAAATGAACCGCAGCAAAACTGAATACTTTAAGCAGCAAATGATCGGCTTGTTGTCTGAGAACAATATTGAGGTGGTTGGCACGTCAATATCGACGCCCATTATGTTGTTGAAAAAGAGAGGAACTCACCTTTCAAAGCTATTTGAGAGTATCGGTATTAAGACATGTTCGGGTGTCGATTTTGCTATTACGTGCGACGCGATGACTGAAGAGTATGTTCGATTACGAATTGTTGGCAATGATATAGATTTAGAAGCGTTAAAGCAGCGTATTAAGCAGTTATAAAAGCAACCGTTATAAAATCAGTAGGCATAAAAAAGCCCGCACCTTGCGTTTACAAAGTGCGGGCTAAATTCATCTGGCTACTTGTTTAAGTAAGCAGCGTGGAACTCAATGTGTTCATCAATAAAGCTAGAGATGAAGTAGTAGCTGTGGTCGTAACCAGGCTGCATACGTAGATCTAAATCGGCATTGGTTACCTTAGCGGCTTCGACTAATTTCTCAGGTTTAAGCTGTTCAATCAGGAAGTTATCGGCTTCACCTTGGTCGACCAACATTGGCAGTTTAGTGCCTTTGGTTTTTAGAAGCTCAGAGGCATCGTAGTGTTTCCACTCTTCAATATCCAAGCCTAGGTATTGGTTGAAGGCTTTTTGTCCCCAAGGGCATTGCATTGGGTTGGTGATTGGGCTGAATGCAGAGATAGAACGGTAGCTATCTTCGTTTTTAATGCCAATCGTTAGGGCACCATGTCCGCCCATGCTGTGACCAGAAATCGATTTTACGGATGTAACAGGGAAGAACGACTCAATTAATGCAGGGAGCTCTGTTACCACGTAATCGTACATGTGGTAATGGCTGTCCCATGGCGCTTGAGTGGCATTCACATAGAAGCCTGCACCTTGGCCGAGATCGTAATTTTCATCGTCGGCAACACCTTCGCCACGTGGGCTAGTGTCTGGTGCAACAATCGCGATGCCTTGCTCAGCCGCGGCTTTGAAAGCGCCGGCTTTTTGCATGAAGTTTTCATCGGTACAGGTTAAGCCTGACAACCAATACAAAACAGGAACTGGGTTTTCTTTGCTTGCGTTAGGTGGCAAGAAAATCGCAAAACGCATGTTGCAGTCAAGCGTTGCAGAAAAGTGGGTGTATTGTTTGTGCCAACCACCAGCAACCTTTGCTTGGCTAATGTTTTCGATTGTCATCTATTGTGCTCCGTTAGGTTGATGGTTTGGGAGTAAATTTGTCTATATTACATAAAGTTTCACCACCCACCGGGCAGGAGGTGGTGAAGACAGTTTGTTGCTATTCATTTGTAGCTGTGGCCTCGATGCTCGAAAGAATCGAGGCCAAGATGTGTTACTTATCCATGTGTAGAACAGTACGGATAGATTCACCTTTGTGCATTAGGTCGAATGCTTCGTTTACGTCTTGCAGACCCATTGTGTGAGTGATGAACTCTTGAAGGCCAAACTCACCCGCCATGTAACGGTTTACGATTTCTGGAAGCTCAGAGCGGCCTTTAACACCACCGAAAGCAGAGCCACGCCATACACGACCAGTCACTAGTTGGAATGGACGAGTTGCGATCTCTTGGCCTGCACCCGCAACACCAATGATGACAGATTCGCCCCAACCTTTGTGACAGCACTCAAGTGCTTGACGCATCACGTTTACGTTACCGATACACTCGAAAGAGTACTCAACACCACCGTCTGTCATCTCAACGATAACGTCTTGGATTGGCTTGTCGAATTTAGTTGGGTTGATGCAGTCAGTCGCGCCAAGCTGTTTTGCTAGCTCGAATTTGCTCTCGTTGATATCAACACCGATGATGCGGTCAGCACCAGCCATGCGAGCACCAATGATTGCAGAAAGACCGATACCACCGAGGCCGAATACAGCAACGTTGTCGCCTTTTTCAACTTTAGCTGTGTTAAGTACCGCGCCCATACCCGTAGTTACACCACAACCTAGAAGACAAACTTCTTCAAGTGGTGCTTCTTTGCTTACTTTCGCTAGAGATATTTCTGGAAGTACTGTGTACTCAGAGAAAGTCGAGCAACCCATGTAATGGAAAATTGTTTCGCCATTGATAGAGAAGCGGCTTGTACCGTCTGGCATTAGGCCTTTACCTTGCGTTTCACGAACGGCTTGGCATAGGTTAGTTTTACCAGATTTACAGAACTTACATTCGCCACATTCTGCTGTGTAAAGTGGGATAACGTGGTCGCCAATCTCAACACTTGTAACGCCTTCGCCGATCATCTCAACGATACCGCCACCTTCGTGACCAAGAATTGAAGGGAAGATACCTTCTGGATCGTCACCTGATAATGTGAATGCGTCAGTGTGACAAACACCAGTAGCAACGATGCGAACTAGAACCTCACCAGCTTTAGGAAGTTGTACATCAACTTCTTCCATTTTTAGTGGCTCGCCAGCTGCCCATGCAACCATTGCTTTTGATTTGATATGCGTTTGACCAGGTTTAATTTCGATTGTCATTGGATGTTTCCTATATGTCAGTACAGCGGATAACTGTGCAATTAAATTCAACCCGTTAAGCGTAGTTGAGCTTAATTGTTTCCGCTCTCTCGTTTTGTTGGAGCTAGTATAGGTGTGAGTGCATGTTTTGATAATCCCCTTAAATAGAAAATGATTATTACGTACTTGTAATAATAGAGCATTTAGGTTCCTCGTGTTAACCGAAAGTCACACTTAAGAATTTTTAAGGTACGTCATAATAATTGCTTACTGAAAATCACATGAATTGGAAATAAAACTACAATATTCTGAGCGCCGTATTTAATGTTGTGGACTCATACATGCTTTTATCTCTTCCGCCTCCAGTGATGCTGTCACTTGCCATCGTGCTTGAAGTTGTCGCGACTTCTTTATTGCCTAAAACGCAGCAATTTACTTCCCTTCCTGCGACCGCCGCAGTACTCGTCGGTTATGGCTTTGCTTTTTATCTGTTGTCTCTCACGGTTCAAACCATGTCTTTGGGTGTGGCGTATGCGATTTGGTGTGGCGCAGGGATAGTGTTGGTCGCGGCGTTGTCTTGGTTGGTCTACGGGCAAAAGCTAGACATCTACGCGATCATTGGCATCGCTTTGATTCTGTCTGGTGTGGTGGTCATTAACCTGTTTTCAACGTCGGTGAGTCACTAAGAGTCTATTTCCTACTTCTGAAGGAACAAACTAATTGGAATCTAGAGTAGTTAGCCTTCAACTTAAGGTATTGAATATAATATAGTAATTCCAATAAATGCATTTTGTGCATGTATTTTATGAAAACAGCTCACTTTACTCATAGATTGGTCGGTTTAGTATAGCCAGCAGAAACCAATGATTATAAATAATCATAGATATTATCTGTTTATCAATAACTTAGGGGGTCATTATGACTATTCCGACAACCGATATGATGGAAGCTTGGACGGGATTTCAAGCTGGCGACTGGCAAACATCCGTTAATGCACGTGATTTTATTCAGCGAAACTACACCCCTTATGAAGGCGATGAGTCTTTTCTTGCGGACGTGTCGGAGTCGACGACACAGCTATGGGAGTCGGTGCTAGAAGGTATTAAAGAAGAAAGCCGCACTCATGCCCCTGTCGATTTTGATACTGATATCGTTTCCACTATCACCTCACACGATGCCGGTTACATTGTAAAAAACCTCGAAAAAATCGTGGGTCTACAAACCGATAAACCACTGAAACGCGGCATCATCGCCAATGGTGGTATTCGAATGGTGAAAACGTCGTGCGAAGTGTACGGTCGTGAATTAGAGCCACAAATCGAAAAGATCTTCACTGAGTACCGCAAAACGCATAACCAAGTAGCGTTCGATCTTTATACCGACGAAATTAAAGCATGTCGCCGTTCTGGTATTATTACTGGTCTGCCGGATGCTTATGGTCGTGGACGCATTATCGGCGACTACCGTCGTCTTGCTTTGTACGGTATCGACTTCCTAAAATTAGACAAAAATGAGCAATTCAAATCGACTCAGAAGATGCTTGAAACGGGTGGTGATTTAGATAAGACATTGCGTCTACGTGAAGAGCTTACTGATCAAATTCGTGCCCTTGATGAAATGCGAGAAATGGGTTTGAAGTACGGCATTGATATGTCTTCTCCTGCTCGTACTGCGCAAGAGGCAATCCAGTTTACCTATTTTGGCTACTTAGCTGCGGTTAAGTCTCAAAATGGTGCTGCGATGTCGCTAGGCCGCACATCAACCTTCCTAGATGTTTACATCGAACGTGACCTTAAACTTGGTCTGATTGATGAAAAACAAGCGCAAGAGTTGATTGACCATTTCATCATGAAGCTTCGTATGGTTCGTTTCCTTCGCACTCCTGAATACGATTCATTGTTCTCTGGCGACCCAATTTGGGCAACAGAAGCAATGGCTGGTATGGGCGTTGATGGTCGTACTCTTGTTAGCAAAACGACTTTCCGCTACTTGCACACATTGCACACGATGGGCCCAGCGCCAGAGCCGAACATGACCGTTCTATGGTCTGAACAACTGCCTATCGCGTTTAAACAATACGCGGCTAAAGTGTCTATCGAAACCTCATCACTTCAGTATGAGAACGATGATCTAATGCGTGCGGATTTTGATAATGACGATTACGCGATTGCGTGTTGTGTGAGCCCACAGGTGGTTGGCCAACATATGCAGTTCTTTGGTGCTCGTGCAAACCTTGCTAAAGCGTTGCTTTACACCATTAACGGTGGTGTTGATGAAAAATCTAACATGCAGGTTGGTCCTCAAGTTGCTCGTATCGAAGATGAAGTTCTCGATTTTGACCGCTTAATGCCTCGCTTTGATGACATGATGGATTGGCTTGCAACGCAATACGTCACTGCGCTGAACGTGATCCATTACTCGCATGACCGTTACAGCTATGAAGCATCGTTAATGGCATTAATGGATCGCGATGTTCATCGCACAATGGCTTGTGGTATTGCAGGGCTGTCGGTTGTTGCTGACTCTTTAGCGGCTATCAAATACGCGAAGGTAACACCAGTACGTAACGAGGATGGCATCGCTGTCGACTTTGAGATTGAAGGCGAATATCCAAAATTTGGCAACAACGATTCACGTGTCGATGATATTGCTTGTGATTTGGTTGAACGTTTTATGAAGAAAATTCAGAAAATGAACACCTACCGTGAAGCGGTTCCTACGCAATCTATCCTTACGATTACTTCAAACGTTGTATATGGTAAAAAAACCGGTAACACACCAGATGGTCGCCGCGCAGGTATGCCATTTGGCCCAGGTGCAAACCCAATGCACGGTCGTGATGAGAAAGGGGCGGTGGCTTCACTTTCTTCAGTTGCCAAACTGCCGTTCGAGTACGCTAAAGATGGTATCTCTTACACCTTCTCTATCGTACCAAATGCACTGGGTAAAGATGACCTAAGCCAAAAAGTGAACCTAGCAGCACTAATGGATGGTTACTTCCACCATGAAGAAAGTGCAGGATCGATTCGTGTTGAGGGTGGGCAACATCTTAACGTGAACGTGCTTAACCGTGACATGTTGTTGGATGCCGTCGAACATCCAGAAAAATACCCACAGTTAACCATCCGAGTCTCGGGTTACGCAGTACGATTCAACTCGCTAACACGTGAGCAGCAACAAGATGTAATTAGCCGTACGTTTACTGCTAAGATCTAACCGTAAACTTCAAGTTATACGGTCCTAAAAAGCGCGAGAATGACATCCGTCTCTCGCGCTTTTTTGTGCGTCGAGTATGGCGGTAATCATGTTGTTGGACGTCGCGTTGTCTTGGCTGGTATATGGGCAAAACCGATATTTACACGGTGATTGGAATTACTTTGATGCTTTTTTTGGGGGGATTCGCTTGTTTTTTATGTCAGAGATCACTAGGAGCTCTAACTTATCTTTGCCCCATTCAGTATATGGAATCCACGTATTTACAAAGTGATTTTGGCAATAAAAGTTAAGATTCGGTCGTATATTCGGCTTCTTATTGAAGGAGCTACCCTCTAGCCTTTGATGTTTTGCGCACCTACTGTCCTTATCGCGCTAGCAGCTTTTTACAGCATGACAGAATGGCCAGGTTCTCAGTAGGTTGGTCTTACCTTTTATGCATCATCATTTTGTAAAATTTAAAAATTTGGTAGTGATTAATGAGTGAGTAATACTGGTTTATATTCAGTCTCATACCGAAGCATTGCCCACGCAGTACGTACCACTTTGTTAGCCAGTGCAATGCAGGCCTTCTTGAAGCCGATACGATCTATGATGCTCCTCAACCAAGCGTCCTTCTGAGTCTTCGGTTTTTCGGGTAGTCGCCCAACGTATGACATTGCGCCAAGATAAAGAAGCGAGCGTAGCTCCTTCACACCACCGCATTTATCGATCCCAATCATAAAAACTTTGCCTCCTGAACTGTGCTGTTTAGGTGTAAGACCAACAAATGCTGAAGCTTGTCTTCCATTCTTGAACTGCTTTCCATCACCAAGAGTTGTATAGAGCATCGCAGCAGTTGTTTCACCAACCCCTTCAATGCCCATTAATCGTTGGCACGGCTCTATCTGACGGGTTAAAGCATTTTTCTCTTTTTCGAATGCGATGAGTTTTGCTTTAAGTTCTTTATATTGCTCCCAAAGCATCGACAGAACGGATACGACATTGGAGGGTATTGGTGTATCGCCATCAAGCACGGTTTGAACCGACGCTTTTAAGCCTTTTTCACCTCTAGGGTTTGCTATCCCGTAGCCCAAAATTGTCCCTCTAATGTGAAGAGCTAGGGAAACAACACTACGAGATAAGAATCTACGGCTAGTTTCTAAAGAATGCATAGCTTGTTGTTCCAATGACTTTGGACGACTGTACTTGATACCAATTTGTATAGCGGCGTTAGCGATGGCGAGAGCATCATTATGATCCGTTTTATGACCTTCTAGGTATCCTTTCACCTTCTTAGGGTTAATGATTCGGACTTCATGCCCAAGTTTTTCTGCTAATTGCCCCCAGTAATGGCAACCGCAACAACCTTCCATGGCGACAATCGAAGGCTTAGCCTTTGCCAAGAACTCTTTCATCTTCTGGCGACTCAGAGGTTTATTGGACATTAGCTCACCATGAATGCTGATATGGCAGGCTTGAAGAACATTTTTTGCTAAGTCGATAGCGATAACATTTTTAGTCAACATATTGGAACCCTCGGTTTTTTCTCACACTCCTAAGTCTAGATTGCTAAGGAGGGAGTGGATTCCATACATCATGTTAGCCTTGCAGTTTATACTTATCTTGGTTGATGCTGTTTTTCTAAACTAAAGTAATGTTATTGCTCACTGAGACCAAACATAACTCTCCATTGAAATGGAGTGATGCAAGATTGGACTTTCCAACACCGTAAGATTATCAGCGTCATCTTTTGCTCCCATAGCAATAACTAACGGCAAATAATGCTCAGAGGTAGGATGTGACTTCGCATAGTGAACAGACTTAACGTGAGGCTGTTTTGCCTCCGCTAAATTGCCTTCAAGAGCGATTTTCCGTGCCCAATTTTGGAATTTGTTTGCATAATCTGCGACGCGCTCGTGACTCATTCGAATGTCATATAAATTGTGCGTCAGGCTACCTGAGCAGATAACCGCAATATTCTGCTTACGCAATTGTTTCAAGGTATTACCGAGCTTTTCTAGTTCATCTGGTGACAGATCAACATTCAGCGACAATTGCACTATTGGCTTGTCTGCATTTGGGCGCAGGTGATACAGCGGTACCCAAACACCGTGATCCCAGCCTCGGTAATTGTCCGCCTTAGTTTCGAAACCATTGTTGGTTAATAAGTCGATGACTTTATTACCAACAATGTGTGAGCCCACAGCAGGATAGTTCAACTCGTACAATTCAGGTGGAAAGCCACCAAAGTCGTGAATGGTTTCTGGTTGGTCGTTGGTGATAACGACATTACCGCGGGCAACCCAATGTGGTGATATCACTAATATAGCTTCCACATCATCAAATTTAGCTACTTGATGGGTTAAATTATCGGTCGCCTGTTGTTGAGCCTCGATGCTTGCGCCTAACGCAAACATCGGAGAACCGTGACCAACGAACATCAGAGGTGCTAGTTTCATACTCCCTCCGGTAAATATTTAAACCAATCCAAGTACGGCCCCTGAGGAATTATGCCAGATGGATTTAGCGCAGTTACCGAGTAATAGCCCGCTTTAATATGATCGACACGAGTGTTTTTCGCAAAGGCTTCGATTTGTAATAAGCGGTCCAAATACGCTGACAACGCAGGGTAGTCAGAGATGGCTTTGATGTTAGTTTTAAATAGGCCATGGTAGGCCACATCAAATCGGATCAAGGTAACGAATAACCGAATGTCGCTTTCGGTTTGTTGGTTGCCAACGGCAAAATCGTTATTCGCAAAATGTGTTTCCAGTTCTTCTAAGCGAGCGAAAATATCAACCATGGCTTCGTCGTAAGCTTTCTGGCTTGAAGCGAATCCTGCGCGATACACGCCATTGTTTAAGCTGTCGTAGATACTGGCATTAAACTCTTCAATTTGTGATTGCAACTCAGTCGGGTACAAATTGATGTTTGAATTATGAATCGGTCTTAAGTCTTCGTTCAAAATATGAAGAATATCAGCAGACTCGTTGTTGATGATTTTGTTATCACCACAATCCCAAAGTACAGGCACAGTCGCTCGACCAGTGTATTGGTCATCAGTCATCGTATAAAGATGGTGAGCGTATTCCACTCCCTCAATGCCACTCTCTGTAGAGCCTACCGTTGAATCAGATTCACCCCCAAATTGCCAACCGAAATCTGTTAGTACTGGGTCTAAGATTTTTACGTCAATTACATCTTCTAAGTTAAACAACGAGCGAGCAATTAATGTGCGTGTTGCCCAAGGACAAATGTAAGCAGCATAGAGTCGCAAACCTTTATCGACTGCTGACTGTGCATCGTCAATGCGATTTGTGAATGCGCTGCTTTGGCGGATGAAGCGGCCTTCACTGTCTTTCTCTTGAACGGGATCCCACTTGCGTTCCCACTTACCATTTACCAACATAATCTTTCCTTATTTCGAAGAGCCCCTTGCGAGCGTACGCCATGGGCGTCTGTTGTTTGTCTAATTTGTTTCGAGTCCAATAGCTTTTATTAAGCGGTTTTGGTTGCACCAAGTAAGCGGTTATCAATGGCAAACTTTCCGCCACCTTGAATGGCTAGCGCTAAAGTGGCAGCGAATAACGCCAAAGCAAACTCGTAACCGTTATTGCTGATAAATAAGCCATGGCTGATGTGAACGCTGAAGATTGCCACTAACATGGCAAATGCATTGACCAGTGCTGCTGGGCGAGTCAAAAGGCCAAATATCAAGGCTAAACCTCCGAAGAATTCTGCACTGCCAGCCATCAATGCCATTAGGTAACCGGGTGCTAGCCCAATGCTTGCCATCCATTGGCCAGTACCTTCAAGTCCATAGCCACCAAACCAGCCAAACAGCTTTTGCGCACCATGTGCAGCCAAAATGATTCCTACCGGAACTCTCAGTACTAGTGCCGCAAAGCCAGCATTGGATTGAATTACTTTGTTAAAAATGTGCTTGTTCATGGTATTTCCCTCAGAGTTGATTTATTCAAGTAAGTCTTAACTTGGGAATAAGATTAATCTTTCTCCTTTAGATGATAAATGGCATTATCATTGAATGATTTCCAATGTATTGTTGGTAATTGACTTATTAAAAGGATTTGTTTAATGGATAGGATTGACACCATGAAGGCGTTTCTCACGGTCTCTAGAGAAGGCAGTTTTACCAAGGCAGCAGAGAAACTGGGAACGTCAAATCAGTTGGTCAGTAAGTACGTATCTCATTTGGAGGAACAACTCGGGGTACGCCTGCTTAACCGCACGACGAGAAAAGTACACCTTACAGAAGCGGGCGAGCGATGTGTGCAACACGTTCAGCACATTTTGGAAAGTATTCAAGACATGGAAGGGAGCATGGGGCAGTTAAAGAATGAGGCGCAAGGTTTACTGCGTATCAGTGCTCCTGTGACTTTTGCTACCAAGCATCTCGCTTCACTTATTCGGGATTTTAAGCAGCTCAATCCGGCTGTGGGTATCGATTTGCAACTCAACGATCGGAAAGTCGATGTGGTTGAGGAGGGCTTTGATTTAGCGTTACGGATCGGGCAATTAAAAAGCTCATCCTTAATTGCAAAGCGTGTTGCTCCGGTTCGGTTGGTTATGTGTGCTTCCCCAGACTATCTTGAACGGCATGGAACGCCAGAGCATCCGGAACAGCTTATTCCAGAGCATCTGCTAAGCTACAGCTACATGGATTACAGTCAATCCGAGTCCCCACTTATGAATGCGCTGAAGCGCTCGTCAAAAGAGGAGAGTTCCGGTATATCCTGCAACAACGGCGATATCCTCGTTGAGTCCGCTATAGCGGGAGAGGGTTATGTTTTTCAACCCACTTTTATCGTGTCTGACGCAGTAAAGAAGGGCCAACTTAACGTTATTCTAAAAGAGTTTGAGCCAGAACCCATGGCGCTATATGCGGTGTATCCGCACCGTAAGCTGATTGCGACTAAGTTGAGTGTTTTTATTGAGTTTCTCAGTGACTATTATGGTGATTTACCGTATTGGGATGATGTTTTTTAAGACTTGAACGGCTCCTGTAGTGGCTAAGTGAACTTGCCCACGTAGTTAGAGGTTTGCAATACCTGAGTTAATCCTTTAAATGCTAATTTAGCAGAATCACTGACTCATAAATGTCCAACTCCGTGCTGACTGGGTAGATCATCGTAAGGCAGACCTGCCCCAGCTAGTTCACTGACAGCGCGCGCGTCGAATGTTAGACGCACTGGCTGAGACATTGCTTGACTAGTGGACTGGCCGAGTAGGCTTGTTTTGGTTGTCGTGTGTACGTTTTTTGAAGACAAAAGCAGAGAGCTTTAACACGCCATAACACAAAAAGGCGGGCACCATGGTCAGCACAGTAAGCTTAACAAATGAGACGCCGAAAACCGCTAACCCAGATAGGTTTCGTTTTCCTTCTTCGAGTGCAAGCTCGGTTGCTGCACTATTTATTGTTCCTGCCCAAGTTGATAGCTCTAGGGTCCACATTACTGCGCAGATGATAAGCGAGATGATTAAGACAATAGCAGAGCGCTGCTTCCAACGATAAACGAGATATTTCATTATACACCTGCCTTAGTGTTGTGTTTCTGTCTCATTTTTCTGCTCACACCTTTTATCCACTGCCAGTGCAGAGCGAGATGGATACCAAGCATTGGCATCACTAGGTTTCCTAGGTCATGATGTAGCTTGGACCAAACAGGCAGTATCTCTACTGGAATACCTAGCTGAGGTAGCAAAGCTTCGGAAACTAAGAATCCGCTGAGTGTTGCCATCAGCATGACCAAGTAGAACAAAGCATCCCAAACCGCATTGAATCGATCTTTAGCAGATTGTTTGTGGATGAAATTTTTTGGAAGAGATACCATCCAGTTCCAATGCAGTAGTAAGTGGATAATCAAAGGAATAATAAACAAAAGGCTCAGCCATTCGTGAGCTGCTACACCTGTTGCTTTGGGGATACAGACTAAGATAAAGCCGATCAGCAATAGGATGTCCATGACATACTGAGTCTTTACCAAACTGTCTTTCCATGTACGGGTTTGCATGATCAATTGCCTGATAGGTTGTTAAGCCATAAAAATTCATGCTTATAAACTATCAAGTTGGCACCTTGATTCAACTGATTTTACAGTCATTTACAGTTAGAAATGCCGCGCGTCTTGATAGCACGGCATTTGTGATCGGCTCCAAATAGATTGAGTATCAAATTAAGCGACTTTTCATGCCTTAAGAATCGGGCTTTTTACCAGTTTATGTCCCGTCCTGAAATGTGTTTACACACTGAGAGGTAGCCTCTCAGTGTTAAGTCAATTCTTAGTAAAATCAAACATGTTTAGAGTTGTTATTTCTCTGTGTGATAGGCTTTTGAGACAGCAAAGCTGTCTTCAAACCAGTTCCAACTCTTTACTTTCCCATCGACGACTTGAACGCGCACAGCCCAACTAAATTTTCCAGTGTCAGCGCCAGTGTTGTTTGCTGTGGCACTCATGGTCCCCATAAAGACGGCTTGATCACCGTTGGCAAAACTATAATCTGTAGTCCAGCTCGTTGTTTTTAATCCAGCACCAAAGCGAGGCAAGAAGGTATTTAAAACTGTTTCTTTAGACTCCCAGTTACCAATCCAAGGAATAGAATCATCTCCTTCATTATGCCAAACAAAATCGTCAGCCATTAGAGTACTTAGCTTTTCCATATCCCCAGATCCAGCAGCCCACAGAAAAGCTTGGGCAACCTCTAGGGTTTTTGCAGATTGTTCTGCCTTAGATTTATCCATGTCTGTTGCGTAACTTGCTTGAATTACTGCGAATAAGCTGAAATATATCACTAAAATTGTTTTTAACATTACGTCTCTCCGTTTAGTTGAACGTAGGATGAAGCAAACGACTCCCTCTGTAAAAGTAGAAGTCGAATAGAGCTGAATCAAATGTATTGAGCTTGATGGTACTGTGGTAGATAAGGGAATTTGGGCAATAGGCTTTGCAATAAAGCTGATCAGTCAAATTTTAAGAGCACAACCGAGCCTAAAATGATTTCTTGTCCAGAAGTGTGCTGACGGGGTATGTGCTTTGAATGAGCGGGACTGGACCGTCCAGTAAGCGACTTTAAGATACCTAAAGTTATCCGTATTTTCCTAATTTAAGTGATTACTCTAAGAAGGTTATGTCCAGAACCTTCATAAGCTGAATTTTCGCCCGTGTGTGATCACCAAGCGATTCTGTCGTACCTTAACTACCAAATGACTTTGTCGTTAG